>JAITJS010000121.1 GCA_031278815.1 Treponema sp. | reverse complement strand
CCATCGGTTATGATTGGTACAGCACGGCAGGTATGCCTCCTACTTATTCGGTACCGAATAATACCTACATCATAAAAACTGTAGAAGGCGGTTTCGCGAAATTCCAGCCCGAAACTTTTGCCAAGGACGGGAAAAGTTTCGTCATGGATTTTTCGTATGATTACCAGGAATAATGCGGAATTTTAGCCGGTAATCCGCATTGAGCCCATTACTGCCCGCCATTCTCTGAATGACGGGCAGTATTTTAAGTGAGATTCTGAAAACGGCGGCCCCTGGGGGCCGCCTGAATTGGAGGAGGCGCTATGACTATTTCAAAACTGTTACTCATCATGGCAGGCTTTGCCCTTGTTACCCTGGGCGTCGCCGGCATTGTTCTTCCGGTGCTGCCCGCGACGCCTTTCCTGCTGGCCGCGTCTTTTTGTTTTATGAAAGGCTCCGCCCGGCTCTATCGGTGGATCATGGGCAGCCACTTTTTCGGCCCCCGGATAGAACGGATCCGGGGCGCGGGCCTGACGGCAAAAGAGAAGATTTCCATTTACCTCTTTGCCTGCGCCCTTATCATACCCGTCATTGTCCTCTCCCCTTCCCCGCATCTGCGGATATTCCTCGTCCTTCTTTTGGTGATTAAGGGGCTTGTTTTTTTGCGGATAAAAACCGCGGGGCCCGGGGAAAAATCAACCCCGGTTCAACCGGAATGAACCGGGGCGTTGTGGGCCTCCTCTGGAAATTTCGTTTCCTCCACAACCCTGGGTATGAAGGGGTCGTATAGGGCTATCCCCTGACGGAGCTATTACAAGCACCCCTACCAAGGGCACTAAACTTGACCCACAACTTTCACCCAATTCGCCGTACCGGAGTTAAGTACGGAAGTCTCATCCTGTAGTATGGAGTGCCGGGACTGCCTCGGGTGATTCTGTGGGTCAAGTTTAGCCAAGGGCAGTCTGGGGAAGACCGAAACCCTAAGCGCGTAGGAGACACCTATAGAAAAGCTCCGAGGGTTTGGGTATACTGGCCTCTATGGAGGAATGGCCTATGAAAACCAGTCTTACAATTAAAGGAATGACCTGCGAACATTGCGTTAAGCATGTGAAAGAAGCCCTTGAAGCCATTAACGGCGTAAAGTCAGCCAAAGTCAAGCTTAAAGAAAAGTCTGCGGTGGTGGACCACGGAGACGGGGTGGGTTTTGAGACCCTCAAGGCCGCAGTGGTGGAAGCGGGCTACGAAGTTGCCTAACGCAACGTCAGTGCGGTGGGCCCGTGGAGGGCTGCCCCCCACGGGCCTTCTTTGGTAGGAGACAGGCCCTTATGCCTTGGGACCGCCGGTCTCCTGGTAAAACCCGTTTTTCCAGTTGAACCGGCTCGTATGGGGGATGGGCCGGGCCTCCTGCACCCCCCGCACCAGGTCTTGATAATCCCCTTTTTTCAGGGGAGGGCCTGAGAGATCCAATATGAAGCGGCTAAACCCCGCGGCTTTAAGAAAAGGTAGTTTATCAATTATAGAAAAAGGGTTCCCCGGGATAAGCGTTGACCCCTCAGACTCAGTGATAAGGCTGAAGGATGCATCCTGGCGGTCCAAGAAGCGCCGAGCCCTATAGGTAGCCTCCAGGTTTGCCCGTATATGGAAAAGCCTAGGGTAGGCAAAGAGGGTAATAAACATGCAAGAGCGCCGGTGCGGTTCCACGGTCTGTTCCAGGTTCTGCCGGTTATTCTCCAGGGGGGTAATGGCATAATCCAACCCTAAAGAAGAGAGAAAAGCCGAAGCCCAACGATTAAAACTGTAGAGATAGGGACCGGCAATCACCGCGGCATGGGCGCTACGAACATACGGGCAATGCCCCAGGTTATTCACCACAAACTGACCGTAGCCCCGGTCTATGAGCAGGGGTATTGCTTCTTCAAGAACCGGTTCCAGGGCTTGGGGAAAATAAGGGTCCAAGACCAAGATGATCTCCTCAGGCTTAAAGGGCAAGGATTGGGGTTTCCCCAGAAGCGAAGCTCCGGTTTTACGGGTATATTGCAGCATGACCCGCACAGGCCTATGGGATTGGAGGATATACAGATCTTCCAGCCGGGAAACCCCGATATAGAGCCCCGAGGGAAAGAGCTTCTTTCCTTCCTGTTCCTTAGGAACTTTGGGCAGGCTCAAAGGAGGAGCATGTTCCCAACCAGGCATCCGTCTAGAAGTATCCTTGCCTTGAGGAATCACCGGGGCATAGCGCTTTGACCTCACTTTGGCCTGTATGAGGTAAACCCCATCTCCTACCGCAAAACCCTCAGGAATGGAAATCCACTTCTTACCGGGCCCTTCGTGGAGAGCCTCTTGCACAAAGGTGAGCTTGTGGGATTGGCGGTTTGTATCGTCTGCCCGGTGGAAGCGCACCGAATCCCCCAGGCCAGGCATGAGGGCGCCTGCTTGGATAAGGCCCCGCCGCTGAGGACCTGTGCCATGTACCTTGAGGAGCTTGCCCAAAGGAATGCCGGTTCCGCCGCTTCTATCTGCTTGAAGCCAGTCAACCGGCTCCGGACGGGTAGGCCGAGGATGGGTATCGTAAAAGGAATAGAAAACCGTCTTTTCCCGGGCAAAATCATTGTGTAAGATCCCACGTCCCCGGGCGAGGGCTTGCCGGATCCCTTCTTCATTCCCCCACAGTGCGTCGATAAGCTGCCGGTACGCGGAAACCACGGTCCCCACATAGTCAGCGCTTTTCATCCTACCCTCGATCTTGAAGGCATGGATCCCGGCAGCTACCAGATCAGGTAACTGCTCAAAGAGCTGGAGGTCTCCAGGGCTAAAATAATACCCTCCGGGGAGCATATCCGCTCCAGGGGTACTGGGTCTAAAATAGCGCCTACACCCCTGGGTACACAGCCCCCGGTTCGCGGACTTGCCCCCCAAAAAACTGGAAAACAGGCACAGCCCTGAAGCGCTCACGCACAGGGCGCCGTGAACAAAGACCTCCAATTCCACGTTGGTATGGGTACGAATATCCCGGATTTCCTTAAGACTCAGTTCCCGGGCAAGGACCACCCGGGAAATACCGTATTTAGAAAGGACATTCACCCCTCGACTAGAGGCGATATTCATCTGGGTCGAGGCGTGTAATTTTAAGGAGGGAAACTGTTCCCTTACCATGGGGATGAGCCCTAAATCTTGGATAATGATCCCATCCGGCCCCAGAGCAGCCAAATACCCCAAGAGCTGATAGATCCGATCCGCTTCCCGCTGTTCAAAGACCGTGTTGACCGTAACATACAGCTTACGGCCCATGCGGTGCAGGTTCTGCAAGGCCCGTTCAAATTGGGCATAGGTAAAATTGGCGCTCCGCATACGGGCATTGAAGTGCTTGAGTCCCAGGTAGACCCCGTCTGCCCCTTCACCAATAGCCGCATCCAAGGCTTGGGGTGAACCTGCGGGGGCGAGTAATTCAACTGGCTTCATATATAGGCCCCATTATAGAGTTCCCTGAGTTTCAGTGCAAGCATGGTTTTTTTCCCCGTTTCTCTATATATTTTAAAAACCTCTCTGAACACAACCCTTTTTTATGCAGGGAGGTTGGAGAAACCCAAGCTTTTATGATACCGAGGCGTAAAGCTCGTTGCCGGGTTTCTCCATGATCTAAGGAGTTTCCATGAGTAATGGTATAGCGATAACCAAGTCCACGTTTGAAGCTGAAGTCTTACAGTCTCCTATTCCGGTCTTGGTAGAGTTCTGGGCGACCTGGTGCGGCCCCTGTAAAATGATGGCCCCTGTGTTGGATGCGATTGCAACAGAATATGCAGGGACCCTTAAAGTGGCGAAGATCAACGTGGACGAAGAGCCCCATCTGGTAGAACGCCATGGCATTGCATCGGTACCGGTACTGGTCTTGTATAAGCAGGGGGAACTCGTCAGGCAAAAGTCCGGATCCCATACCAAAGCGGTCATAGAGAACCTGTTTAAGGACCTGCTATAGCCCCATATCCCTCTTTCCAATGCCAAACTGAGCGGGACAGGTCCGATGAAAAGGGCTGGAACCGGCTAAAATCCGGGATCCAGCCTGTATCGGGAACTAGTTCCTGGTAAAAACCCTCAGTAATGGCAAAGGCATCAAGCCAAGCTAAGACCTGTTCGTATTCCTGAGTATGTACATACCGGTCCAGTTTCCCTGGACCGGGGTTTGGGGGGTTCCCGGTTTCTCCGGGAGCCCCTGGTACCGGGGTATACTGCATCATCACCGAAAGCAGGGCCTTACCCTGGGCCTTTTCGGCAAACCACTGAAGCACGGTTTTGGTGGACTCTAGGTAATCGGGCAGCACGAGATGCCGGATCAGGACCCCGGAAACTAAGCGGTGCGCCCCAGTAAAACGCAAGGGGCGCTTTTCCAGCATCCACAGGATTGACTTCTGCGCGTGTTCAGGATAATCCGAGGCATGGAAGAAACGGGCCCCCAGGGCCGGGTCCAGGGTTTTCAGGTCAGGCAAATACAGATCTAGCACGGATTCCATGAGGGATAAGGTGGAGGGGAGTTCATAAGCAGAAGAATTCCAGAGGACCGGAATGGAAAGCCCCTGGGACCGGGCTGCGGTGATTCCTGCGGCTAGGGCAGGGACCGCGTGGCTTCCGGTAACCAGGTTGATATTTTCCGCGCCCTCCTCTTGCAGGACCAGGCAGAGCCGGACAAAAGCTTCAGGGGAGAGGGCTTTCCCCAGCCCTTCCTGGGAAATCTGATAATTCTGGCAGAACCTACAGCCCAGGTTACAGCCGCTTATAAAGATCGTGCCTGAACCACCGGATCCGGTAATGGGGGGTTCTTCTCCCCGGTGGATGGTGGCTGCGGCAATACGGAGGGCTGCGGTTTCTTTGCAATACCCTGTTTTGCCACCTAAACGGTCGGCACCGCAGTTTCGAGGACAGAGGGTACAGGGGCTATAGCGGGTTTGCATAGGCACGCTCGGTTAGGGCATCTTATTTCGAGCCATAATACCCTGGTGCAGGTGTTGGAGGATTGCTTTCAGTTCCTGATCCTCAAAGGTATCATACAGGCTGGACTGAGGCTTGGGCATAGCAGGTTCTACGATTACCCTCGAGGGTTCAGGGTCATCCAAGGGATGGTTGTCCGGCACTGCATTTTGAACAGCCGGCACTGGTTTACGGCTCAAGCGGAAAGAAATCCCAGTGATGTCTGGAAACCGGCGCTGCAAGGTCCTGAGTAAGTCCCGCTGTTTGGTTTGCAAGAGCTGAATCCACCCCGGATGATCCGCTTCGATAAGGAGGATATGCCGTTCAAATTCCACAATCCGAGAATGGTCTGCGGCAGCCGGAATTCTATGGGCCTGCACCACCGGAGTCCAGGAAGCAAAAAGTTCCGAATACCCTTGGGCTCTATCCAGGGTCTTTTCATCAAAAAAAAATGAGAGCAATTCCCCTGCTTTTTTCATAGTACCTCCTCATTCCTTGCCCCTCCAGTATATCCGATTCACCGGATCCTTCCTAGGGTTGCATGAGCATGACCGGATACTAGCCGATCGTATTGGTCAAGTATATTGTTATTTCTTTTTCTCAATGAACGCGGTGATTGCCCTATTGCATACTATGCTACTATTAAGATACTCGACAATATACCGACGATATCCTATTATTATAAAATAGAGGAGAGCTCAAAAAAGGGTGAGATGATGCTAAAGGGCCAAAACCTATTCCCCGATCCTTCTTTTGCGTATACCCCAGCGCTGTTGTCTTGTAAAGGGCAGGGCGCATTCTGGGAGTATTATCAGAATACAAACTGCCTTTGTGTCTATGGCCATTCCTTTATTAAAGATGTCTACGGTCTTGATGTTTCCTCTGTGGAATACGATTTGGCCGTATATAATGAAACCTTCTGCCCTGATGACCTTACCCCCACTATGGCGGATGAGCTCAAACGGGCTATCGCAAACCGATCCGGATACGACCATATCCACCCTATCCTCAACCAGCGCCTGAGAACCTTTCGGATGATTCACGCCCTCGGTATCTTCCGTGATACTGGACAGGGGCTTATGATCTGTGGCTGTCTGCAAGATATACAAAAGAGTACGGGATTTGAACGATGGGATAGTATCCGTGCAGAGGTTAAAAAGCAGGTCCATAGTCTCTTGAATATAACCCCCACGGCATGTATGTTCTGGGATGATCGGTATCAGATCGTTAATTGCAATAACCAGGCCATTGAGCTATTCCAATGCAGTTCAAGAGAGGCCCTTTACCAACGGTTCCCTGGTTTTTCTCCAGAATATCAGCCCGACGGTAGCAAGAGCAGTGAAAAACAGATTGTTTATCTGCGTAAAGCCATGGAATCAGGCATGGAAGTGTACGACTGGTGGTACCGGCTCCATACAGGCGAAGATCTGCCTGTAGAAGTTACCCTGGTGCGGGTATTCTGGGACGGAGGCTACTGTATAGCCAGCCATATCCGGGACCTTCGGCAATTCAAGCAGTACCTCACCACCATTGAACAAACCCAGGAAAAATTGATCGCTGCTCGTAATCGGGCAGAGGAAAGCGACCGGGCCAAAAGTGAATTCCTGGCTAATATGAGCCATGAGCTGCGTACCCCCATGAACGGGATTCTGGGTATGACGAAGCTGCTGCTCCAAAGCAATCTCAGCGAAAAGCAGCGTTTTTATAGTGGTATGATTGACCAGTCTGCTCAGCAATTATTGCGTATCATCAACGATATTCTTGATTTCTCTATGCTTAACGAGGGTAAACTTTCCTTTGAGCAGATCCCCTTCTCTTTGCAACAGGTTTTCGGGGAGGTCATTGATTCGGTACTGCCGGACCTGCGCAGCCTTACCATGACCTTTATCCAAGAGCCGGGTATCCCGGATACCCTTATCGGAGACCCCCTGCGGCTCACCCAAGTGCTGGTGAATATCCTGGATAATGGGATCAAATTTACCAAGCAGGGAGGCATCTCCTTAAGGGTCTCTATGGAGAAGACCCTGGTGAGCAGCCAGGTGAAGCTTGGCTTTTCCATAGGTGATACCGGTATCGGTATGACCGTGGAGCAAATTGCAGGGGTGTTTATTCCTTTCTCTCAGGTCGATTCCTCCCTTACCCGCAGGTACGGCGGAACCGGCCTGGGGCTTACGATCTGTAAAAACCTGGTTACCCTCATGGGCGGCTCAATTAGCTGCGAAAGTACGGTGGGCCATGGGACTACCGTCACCTTTACCGGTTGTTTCGGTAAGGCCGACCCTCAAGCGCTGCCGGTTTATCACCGCATCGCAGGAAAGCGTATTTTTGCCTTGCTGGATGATACACAGGCCTATGCAGCTTTGAGCCTGCAATGTCAGATCCTGGGTTGCGATCTTTTGGGGTATAGCACGGAAAAAGACACCTGGGAGCAGGCCCTCCCCTTAGCGCTTGATGTACTCCTGATTTCCTGGGCAGAGGTCCGTTTTCATATCAAAGATGCCCTAGAACGGTGGCAAACTTTGCCCCAGTACTACGGTACCACAAGACCAGGTCTCGTGATTCTCGTGCAGGATCAGGAGGAGCAGGCCCTTATCAGTGCTTTGAATGTATCCTGCCAGGTTTTATATAAACCGGTCCGTATCGCTTCTCTCTACAGTCATATAGAGTCCCTCTTGTATGTGGCCCGTGCGCATGAGGAGCAACCTTCACCCAAAGAAGATGCGCCTATGCCGATGGTTCCCGATCAGATCCGAGGCGCCTATGTACTCTTAGTAGAAGACAACGAGATTAACCAGATCATGGCCAGTGAACTACTTACCATGGAAGGGTTTAAGGTGGATATTGCTTCCAATGGCCAGGAAGCAGTTAAAATGGTAGCTCAGCATGACTATGATATTGTGCTCATGGATATTCAGATGCCTGAAATGGATGGGCTCACCGCGACCCGCATCATCCGGCAAAGCGCGAATACCATTCCGATCCTTGCCTTGACCGCCCATACCTTAGCCCTGGATCGTGAAAAGAGTCTTGAGGCAGGGATGAACGATCATATTACCAAGCCCATTGATCATACCCTCTTGTTTAGCGCCATGGCCCGCTGGGTTCGTCCTCATTCCCAGAGACTGCATGGGTAGCCTGGTCACCCTAGGATTAGCTTAAAAAAAGAAATGGGTCCCCTGCTGATCAACGAAGATCAGCACCCCCAGCACCGCTACATACAAGGCAAAGCCCCACAGGGATCCTTTGCGAACAAGCTTGAGCATACCCTGGATCGAGAAAAATCCCACCACCCCCGCGGTTACCATCCCCGCTATAATGGGGGCGCTGCCAACACCTATATCCCCTGAGGTATATCCCAGCACCTCAGGGACCTGTAAAACCAGGGCGCCTAGGATTGTGGGGATGGAAAGGAGAAAGGAGAAGCGGGCGGCAAGCGTCCGATCCACTTTCCGGAAAAGAGCAGCGGAAATCGTAGCCCCTGAGCGGGATACCCCCGGAATGATCGCCACCCCCTGAAGGAGCCCAATGATGATGGCATCCTTCCACTGCATGGTCCGCTCTGTTTTGCTTATGCTCGGTCTTCTGGACAGTTTCTCGGCAATGATGAGGAGTAACGCAGTACCCACAAAGGCAAAGCCCAGAAAAGCCGCGGATGTAAAGGCTTCCTCAATAAGGTCCTTGAAAAGGAGGGCCATAAGGACCGTCGGTAGCGTGGCCACGATGAGAAGACCGGTGAATCTCTGTATGGGACGACGCAGGATATTCCAGATATCCGGCCATAACACAATAAAAACTGCGCCTAAGGTACCTACATGGACCATGGTATCGAATAAAAGGGCTGGTTCTGATATACGGAAGATGTTCTGGAGAAGTACCAGATGACCTGAACTGCTTACCGGTAAAAATTCGGTGATCCCCTGGACCGCGCCCAGGATTATAGCCTCAAATATACTCATAGTTTACAGTACCAGTTATAATAGAAACAAAACAAGGGCAAAGTAAAGAAGGCTTATCCTGCAAAGGACTTGCGGGGATTGACCGGCAGTCCTGCCCTAGCTATGCTTAACATTCATTGGATCATAGATGTTTGTAAAAATTGTATGTAAAATTCCCGCGCTCCTTATAAGCGGGATCATTTGGTTGCTCTCATCCCAAAGCGTGCTTCCCACTCCCAAAGGTATTCTGGGCTTTGATAAGCTGCAACACCTGCTTGCCTATGGGGTGTTTGCCGGTACCATAGGATTGTGGTTTCCCCTGAAGCAATGGAAAAGGAGCCCTTTCATCTGTATGGTATGGGTTATTAGTATTGCCGCTGCCTATGGGATCAGTGATGAGCTCCATCAGTCTTTTGTACCAGGTCGGGACTGTAATGTATGGGACTGGCTTGCAGATACCCTGGGGGCCATCATAGGAGGAGGACTTGTCATGGTGAGTGCCCGAAAGTGGAAGCCCCCGGCGACATGAGCGTGGATGGTGTCTCTTCCTTCGATGGGGACTGCTTTTGCTTTCTTTTGAGATTAGTAGTATAATAAAATGATAAAAATGTTTTTCCAGGAGGCGAACAATGAAAATAGGTACCGTTACAGAAATTAAGAAGCATGAATACCGGGTCGGTTTAACCCCCAAAGCCGCGGAAGCCTACAAAAACCACGGGCATACCGTATTGGTTCAAAAAGGCGCGGGAGAAGGTTCAGGGTACGTAGACGAGCGCTATGGGGCAGTAGGCTGTAAGTTGGTGGATCGGGCAGAGGATGTATTCGGTGAGAGCGACATGATTGTCAAGGTGAAGGAGCCTTTACCAGCAGAATACGAACTCATTCGCGCAGGGCAAATCCTGTTTACCTACCTCCATTTGGCACCAGATCGTCTCCAGACAGAAGCGCTGTTACGCCAGAAATGTATCGGCGTGGCCTTTGAGACCATCAAAGACCGGAAGGGTGCATTACCCTGTCTCAAGCCTATGAGTCAGATCGCAGGCCGCTTGGCAATCCAGGAAGGGGCCAAATACCTTGAGCGGCCCTTCGGCGGCAAAGGGGTTCTCTTGTCCGGGGTACCCGGGGTTCCCGCCGCAGAAGTGGTGGTATTAGGTGCGGGGATCGTCGGGGCCAACGCGGTAAAGATCGCCGCCGGCTTTGGCGCGCATGTAACCGTGGTGGATATTGATCTGGACCGTCTGGAATACCTGGAAGATATCTATGGTAACCGGATCAGTACCCTGTACTCCACCCCTGAAAACATTGATGAACTCCTGCCCAAGGCAGACCTCGTCATCGGCGCAGTGCTTATCCCCGGTTCAGCGACGCCGAAGCTCATTCGCGAAAGGCACTTAAAAACCATGCAAAAAGGTGCGGTCATCGTGGATGTGGCCATTGATCAAGGAGGGTGCAGCGAGGTAAGCCGGGTAACCTACCATGATGATCCGATCTTTATCAAAGACGGGGTGGTTAATTACTGTGTGGGGAATATGCCCGGAGCAGTGGCAAACACCGCAACTAATGCACTGGTAAACGCCAATCTACGCTATGGTCTTGCGATTGCAGACCTGGGGCTTGAAGGGGCGCTTACCAAAGATGCCGGCCTGCTTGAGGGCTTAAATGTGTATAAGGGTACGCTCACCTACAAAGGGGTAGCAGAAGCGCATGGCTTACCCTATACTCCCGCAACCGAGGTTTTGCGGTAACTCCCACCGCGCTTTCATCGGCTTGGGTTTGTACAGGGGCTGACCCTCCTGTACTACTCACCGTCTTTTTCTGTAGGGCATCTGTGGAAATCTCTTCGAGAAGTCAAGGAAAGATGATAAAATACAAACATGAAACAGAAAGGCGCTTGTTCTACAGCGGTTGTATAATAGCAGCGATGCGCAGACGGAATACCAGATAAAAAACCGGCTGAGTTTTATGAGATTTTTCGGATTATCGTTATACGATACGGTGCCGGATGAGAAGACCATAGGGGAGTATAGGGAACAGGTGGCGGAAGCATAGTAGACGCAACATTCGTGGACGTACCGGGGCAGAGAAACAAGCAGGAAGAGAACGAAACGATAAAAGAAAGGGGAATACCGAAAGCGTGGGAGGAGGAAAAAACCAGGAATAAAAGACGGCACAAGGATACGGACGATGGGCAAAGAAAAACGAAGAAACGCATTAGGGATACAAGAAGCCTATAAAGATAGACAAAAAAAGTAACATAATAACGAAACAAAGGACGAGCAGCGCGGAAATACCTAAGCGGTGAGGAACTGAAGAACCTTGTGGAAGCGCAGAAAGCCAAGAGGGATATAAAAACCCCGTTGCATATATAATAGTGCTATAATCAAGGATATTTTAGACCGTTTTATAAACCAACTAAAAATACTACATTAAACCCGTAATTTTCAGAGGTGCCCCCCGATAGGAGGGCTTTTTTATGCTTAGTTCACAATTCCTTCCGTGAAGGAATGGGATTTGTATCTATCTCATCAATATTGCCAAGATAGCGCTGGGTTTCCTTTACAATGAGGTTACTCAACAGCAGTACCGCCACCAGGTTGGGAATGGCCATGAGGGCGTTCAGTGCATCGGCTATATCCCATACCAGATCCAAGGCCACCATAGAACCAACAAAGGTAACGATCACATAGAGCACCCGATAAGGGATGTTGATTTTAGAACCGAACAGGTATTCTGCGCAGCGCTCTCCATAGTAGGACCAGCCCAGGATCGTGGAAAATGCAAAAGTTATCAAACCAAAGGTAAGCACCACCGTACCAACCACCGGGATCTGATTAAAAGCCGCATGGGTAAGAACCCCGCCATTAAAATTGATGGAGTCTATATTAGGGTTACCAATCACCGAGCTTACAATCACCAGGCCCGTCATGGCGCACACCACTACCGTATCCCAGAAGGTTCCCGTACTGGAAACCAGGGCTTGACGCACGGGATTGCGGGTTTGAGCAGCAGCCGCCACAATAGGCGCGGAACCCATACCGGATTCATTGGAAAAAAGCCCCCGGGCAATACCGTAGCGAGCTGCGGCCATAACCCCGGCAGCAATAAAACCGCCTCCTGCGGCACGGGCAGAAAATGCGGAACGACAAATCTCCTGGATTGCCGGGAGGATGTACGTGTGATTGATCCCCAGAATGATGATACAACCCACCACATACATAACCGCCATGAAGGGCACTAAGCGTATACATACATTGGTGATCCATTTGATACCCCCAAGCAAAACCAGGGCTACCAGCACGGCCATGATTGCCCCTGATACCCACAAGGGGACCTGAAAGGTTTCATTGATGAGGGAAGCCACGGCATTGGCCTGGACCCCGTTTCCAATCCCAAAGGCAGCAAAGGCAGTAAACACCGCAAAGAGAAGGGCAAGCCATTTCATTTTAAGGCCCCGTTCCAGGGCGTACATGGCCCCGCCGAGCATGGTACCGCTTTCGGTTTTCACCCGATACTTCACCGCGATAAGGGATTCCGCATACTTGGTGGCGATACCGAAGACCCCGGTAAGCCACATCCACAGGACCGCTCCGGGCCCTCCCAAGGCAACGGCGGTACCCACCCCGATGATGTTACCCGTTCCAATCGTAGAGGCCAGGGCTGTGGTGAGGGCGCCGAATTGGGAGACATCCCCAGTGCCGTCCTTGTCTTTCGTAACCGACAGCTTGATAGCAAGACCGAGCTTGCGCTGAATAAAGCCGGTTCGTACGGTCATAAACAGATGGGTACCAAACAGCAACACCAACAACCACGGCCCCCAGAGGTACCCGTCAACCATTTTTACGAAAGCGCCAAATTGTTCCATAGCATTCTCCTTAGAACTATAGGATAGGGTGGGCTTTGATACTTGTCAAGATTTATATTCTGCTGAAAAAACAGTACCGAAACCGAAGCGGCAGCGCCACTAAGAAGAAAAAACTGAAAATTAACCGAATCCTCATCATATTTTAACCGTGCCTTTGTAGGTTTAAGCCAATTCTATGATTGAGGAGAACAGTATGCAACGTAAAACACGAGGCGTGGCTCTTTGCTTGGCCGCAATGTGTCTTGGACCGGTTTTTGCCGGAGGCGCGAAGGCACCATCAGGGGCAGGCCCTGAAGTCAAAGACGCCCCTTACACCATTGAAATAGCCGGGTCAACCTCGGTTACCCCCTTGATGGAGCTTCTGGCCGCAGACTACACCCAGGTGCGCAGGAATGTGAAGATCAACATCAACGGCACCGGCTCTTCCGACGGCATCAATGCCGCGGCTTCAGGAACCAGCGAAGTGGGTATGTCCAGCCGGGAGTTGAACCCCGCAGAAAAAGGATCCGCCCTCACGGAACTGGTCATCGCCATAGACGGCATTGCGGTGATTGTTCACCAGACTAACCCCTTGATCGACCTTTCCATAGAAGCGTGCCGGGATATTTACTCCGGCAAGATCCAGGACTGGAGCGAGCTTACCCCGGAGAAGCAGGGTAAAATTGCGGTGGTTTCCCGTGAACCTGGGTCAGGAACCCGGGGGGCCTTTGAGGAACTTATCGCCCTTAAAGGCAAGCTGGTCCCCGGTTCAATAGAATTTGACGGAACCGGTGCGGTCAAGGCCGAAGTTTCCCGGAATGCCGATGCTATCGGGTACATCTCCCTGGGCTCGGTGGATAGCTCGGTGAAACCCCTGGCCATTGAAGGGGTTGAGGCAAGAAGCGCCAACGTGATCAACGGGACCTACCAGATTGCCCGGCCCTTTATCCTGGTAACCCGGGGCACATCGGCACATGAGGAAACCCGGCGGTTCCTGGAATGGGTCCTCTCTGATGCGGGGCAGGCCATCGTGCGCAAGAGTTGGATTTCGGTAAAGGATTAAGGGGCCATGCAGCGCCGGAACATCGACCTTCTTTTTAAGCGTCTGGTCCAAGGGGTTTCCGGTTTTTCCATTCTGGCCCTGGGAGGGATCCTGCTCTTTGTGGTTATCCAAGGGGCAGGGCCCTTCCTCTTTCCCACGGATTCCGAGATCCGGCTGGTCTTGGAAAACATCCGGGAAATAGCGGTCAATGGAGAAGCATACCAAGATACGGTCTTGATACGCCTTCCCCAGTCAACCTCCGCTGTGGATCTGCGGTTTCCCGGTCCTGAAGGGGTCCGGGTCCTCAAAGCCGAGGTCGCCGCAACAGAACAGGGGATCGACTTTATCGAATATGAAGAGGGGGAATATTCCGCTCCTGAATCCGGGGTGTATACGGTACAGTATCCGGGGCGGCCCGGATTAGTTCCTAAAATACACTTTATCCTGCCTGAAGCCCCCTACAGCCTTGCCCGTTTCTTGACCGGTACCCAATGGGAGCCCACCTACGAAAAGATCTACGGCATCTTACCCATGATCCTCGGTACGGTGCTGGCAAGCCTGGGAGCGGTTCTTTTGGGGGTCCCCCTGGCCCTGTTGTGCGGACTTTTTCTAGGGGAATACCTGCATCCTAAGCCTGCGGCCCTGGCCCGGGCAGGAATAGAACTCCTTGCGGGAATCCCCTCGGTGGTCTATGGATTCTTCGGCTTAATGGTGATCGTCCCCTGGGTGAAACAGGCCTTTGCCCTGCCCTCAGGGAACAGCCTCCTTTCCGCCATCATCATGCTCTCCATGATGATCCTCCCTACCATCATCACCATTACGGAGACCTCGATTCGTGCGGTTCCCCGGTCCCACTGGGAAGCCTCCTTAGCATTGGGGGCAAGCAAGATGCAGACCCTCTGGTTTGTGGCCCTGCCCCATGCCCGGTCCGGGGTTATCGCCGCGGTGATGCTGGGGATTTCCCGGGCCGTAGGGGAAACGATGGCGGTGATCCTGGTAGCGGGGAATTCGGTACAGCTTATCCATAGTCCCTTGGACAGCGTGCGGACCCTGACCGCCACCATTGCCTTGGAAATGGGCTACGCCCAAGGGAGACACCGGGAACTGCTCTTTTCCATCGGGGTGGTTCTCTTCATGCTTATTTTGGTGCTGAACAGTACGGTCCTGTACCTGAGGCGGCATAAGGAGGTATAGATGAAGCAAAAAAAACGGGTCCTCCAAGAGGGGGTGCTCTATGGGCTTATGGCCCTTTCCTTAGTGGTGGTCCTGGGGGTCTTGGTCTTTATCCTGGGGTATATACTGGTCTCCGCTTCCGGGTATATGAACCTGGCCCTCCTATCCCCTGCAAATCCCCGGGGCATCGTTCCCATGCTGGTAACGACCCTGTATGTGGTCCTCTTATCCCTGGTCATGGCCTTACCCATCGCCCTCTTGACTGCCCTCTTGCTCAACGAGTATACGGGCAATTCCGGTCTTGTCCGGGCCTTACGGCTGGCCATAGAAACCCTCGCGGGAATCCCCTCCATCCTCTATGGACTTTTCGGACTCTTGCTGTTCTGCCGGTTCCTGCAATTCGGCCAGTCTATTCTTGCAGGGGCCTGTACCTTGAGCATCATGATCCTGCCGGTGATCATCAGAACCACCGAGGAATCCTTAAAGACCATCCCTGAATCCTTTAGGGAGGCTTCCCTTGCCCTGGGGGCCACCCAGTTTCAGACCATCCGGTATATAGTCCTCCCCGCAGCCCTGCCGGGGATTGGGACCGCCGTGATCTTGGCCATAGGACGGGTGGTGGGAGAGTCCGCGCCGGTGCTGCTCACCGTAGGGATCACCCGGAACCTCCCCTCATCGGTGTTTGACTCAGGCCGGACCCTCACCATTCACCTCTATTACCTTACCAAGGAAGCGATAAACCCGGAAGATTTCGGCATTGCCTTTGCCACCGCAACGGTACTCATCATCCTGGTGGTCCTTATCAACACGGCAACGAAATTGGTCTCCCGTTACCTTAACCGTCAGAGGAGTATATGAACGATACAGAAAAACCAAAACTGGATGTGCGGGAACTCTCGGTGTTCTACGGGGAGTTTCAGGCACTGAAAACGGTTACCTTTACCCTCCAGCCCCGGGAGATCGCCGCCTTTATCGGCCCTTCCGGGTGCGGCAAGTCCACGTTCTTGCGGGTCTTTAACCGAATGAACGACCTCATCCCCTCCTGCAAGGTTACCGGAACCGCCCTCATGGACGGCCAAGATATCTACGGCGCCCTGGACGTAAGCGAACTGCGCAGCCGGGTAGGGATGGTCTTTCAGAAGCCTAATCCCTTCAACATGAGCATCTTCGATAACATCGCCTATGGACCCCGTATGCAGGGCCAACGGGATAAGCGGTTCTTGGCGGAACTGGTGGAGACCTCCTTGATCAAGGCCGCACTCTGGGAGGAGGTAAAGGACCGGCTTAAACGCTCGGCTCTGGGTTTATCCGGGGGACAGCAGCAGCGGCTCTGTATTGCCCGAAGCATTGCCATGCATCCGGAGATCATCCTGATGGACGAGCCTACCAGCGCCCTAGACCCCTTGGCAACCGACAAGATCGAAGCGTTGATGGGAGAACTGAAAAAGGAGTACACCATCATCATCGTAACCCACGCTATGCACCAGGCCGCACGGGTGAGCGACAAAACCGCATTCTTCCTCCTGGGAGATATGGTGGAATACAACGACACCAAAACCGTATTCACCAACCCTAAGGACCGCCGAACCGAAGCCTATATTTCCGGCCGTTTCGGGTAAACTAAGCACATATTTTTCCATAGGAGGAAGCAGAACATGTTTTTTTTGGAATCCATGAATCAGGTACGCCACGATATATTGGCAATGGCCTCTCAGGTGGAGGAAGATTTGAGCAAGGCTATGAGTGCCTTGAGAGACACCAATGAGGAACTGGCCAAGGAAGTAAAAGCCGCGGATATGGTAGTAAATGCCATGCAGCTTAAGATAGAAGACCAGGTGGCGATTCTCATTGCGACGCACCAGCCGGTGGCCCGGCACATGAGGGAACTGGTGAGCATCATTAAGGTGGCAGGAAACCTGGAACGGATCGGGGACTACACAGTGCACATTGCCAAGGCAGCCATGAAGCTCTCCGGGGAACCGGCCTTCCGGTCTTTGGTGCGGCTTGAACGCATGGCCGCCACTAGTATCGAGATGCTTCGGGCATCTATCAATGCGTACTTGAACCAGGACGCTCAGGCAGCCCGGATTGCGGCTGCACTGGACGACCGAATTGATGTGGAACACAAGTCCCTGACCGAGGAAACCTTGCACCTTATGCAAGAACACCCAGAGTTGGTTAAAAAGGCGGTCAGGCTGCTGCGAACCTCCGGGTTTCTTGAGCGGCTTGGGGATCATATCACGAATATATGCGAGGGGGTTATTTACATGGTAGAAAGCACCCACGAAGAACTCAACTGATGAAGCGATCGAAAGGAGTAGGGTATACGAAAGGGTTCGTATACCCCTCCTTCAAGATTGGCTGTGTCCATGATAACGTGAGCGATCATAAATGGCATCTCTCGACCCGCAGTTTTCATGACAGGTGGGCTGGCAGTATCGATCATTATATCGCATTCGGGCTTAAAAAACGTTGCATGCCGTTGGAAATTGAACCTTAAAGAGATGTTCACCAATGTTCGCCCGTGTCCATCTGGGGCGCCTGTATTCTTTCCTTAATTGACTTTTTATAAAAACTCAGGTATCCATGTGGGTATGGATAGTACCTGGAAAAAGAATACTGCCTTGTTTGTTACTGGACAGGCTTTATCCATGTTTGGCACCATGGTGGTACAATACGCGATTACCTGGCATATAACCCTTAAAACCCAATCGGGAACGATGATGACTATTTTTACGATTGCCGGATTTCTCCCCATGTTTTTTATTTCCCCTTTTGCCGGAGTTTGGACGGATAGATTCAACCGGAAATACCTCATCAATGCAGCGGACGGCGCCATAGCTTTTGTCAGTATTCTTGTGGCGATTTTGATTATGCTGGGCTTTGACCACATTGGAATACTGTTAGTATGCGCAGTGGTCCGTTCTTTTGGACAGGGAGTGCAAACGCCCGCAGCAGGGGCTTTTATTCCGCAAATCGTTCCTCCGGAACAGTTGACCAAAATAAACGGCATACAGAGCAGCATCCAGTCAGGCATCACCTTGACCGCACCGATGATAAGCGGCGGACTCATGGCGTTCGCTCCATTAGAAATACTCTTTTTTCTCGACGTGATTACCGCTGCTGTGGGTATAAGTATGGTTTTCTTCTTGGTAAAATCCCCGCAGGAGATACAATCGTCACCAGAAGAAAAAGGCCTCGCCTATTTTCATGATCTGAAAGAAGGAATGGAATACATAAAAAAACACCGTTTTGTTTTACGGATGATGGTTTTTTCCGGGATATTTTTCTTTTTTTGCGCTCCCCTCGCGTTTTTAACCCCCCTACAGGTAACCAGAGATTTCGGGAATGAGGTCTGGCGTCTTTCTGCCATAGAAATTACCTTTTCTATGGGAATGATGGGAGGCGGTATGCTGATAGGAATGTGGGGAGGCTTCAAAAACCGTATCTATACCATGACCCTTTCGTGCCTCTTATGCGGTATTTTTGCTATGGGATTGGGGCTTGCCCCTCGGTTTTGGCTGTACCTGGTCATTATGGCAATCCTAGGGATCTCCCTCCCGCTTTGGAATGCCCCGTTTATGGTTTTGTTACAGACCAAGGTAGAAGCGGCTTTTATGGGGAGGGTTCTTTCGGTCTTCACTATGCTCAGCAGTACCATGATGCCCCTGGGTATGGTTGTTTTTGGACCTGTTTCAGACCGGGTTTCCATAGATATGCTCCTTATCGGAACCGGTATGGTCATAAGTTTACTGGCGATTCCTTTAGGGGCAAGTAAAACCCTCCGTGAGGCGGGAAGAAGCCCGGTAGGGGGATGAGCAAAGTTTATCCATAATTAAGGATACTGAACTGCTGGAATGGTTTAAACATTTCGCCCCAGGCTGCCCTATTGACCGTTTCGTCCTATTATAGGCTATCATACAGGGTATGCCATGACTCATGGACGGTTACCTTCTCCAAGGTTATATACGCGATAAGGAGTTTCCATGCCTAGAGATTCATTAAAAACCCTCTTGTGTTACGGTGATTCTAATACCTGGGGCTATAATCCCCATACTGGGGGCCGTTACGATCACAAGACCCGTTGGCCTATGGTTTTGAAGGGCTTACTCAACCAGGGCTTCCCTGAGGAGGATCCTGCTTTTTGGGTGGTAGAGGAAGGACAAAATGGCCGGACCACCTGTCGGGAAGATCCCGTAGAAGGGGACCGGAACGGGCTACGCCACGTCCTCCCCATTCTGGAAAGCCATAAACCCCTGGATATGGTGGTGCTGATGTTGGGGACTAATGACCTCAAACCCCGCTTTAACCCCCTCCCCTATGACATAGCCTGGGGTGCCCAGCGCCTTGTCCGGGCCATTCAGGATTCCCGCACCGGCCCAAACGAGCAAAGCCCTCAGGTGCTTATGATTTGTCCCCCTCCTACGGTAGATGCGCCGGGGTTTAAGCATATTTTTGGGGATACTCAGGAGCTTTCAAAGAAGCTCGCCCCCTTGTACCGGGAGTTTGCCCGCGAGCGGGGGGTTGCCTTTCTTGATGCAGGCACGGTGATCCACTCAAGCAAGGCCGACGGTATTCACCTTGACCCAGATGCTCACCGTAAACTTGCCAAAGCAGTGGCCCAGATAGTCAAGGAGCATTGGGGGACACATGATATGCTGAGGGCTCATGCGCATTATTGCTGATTTACATATCCACTCCCCGTTTTCCCGAGCAACGAGCCCTAAGCTCACGCCTCCCTATCTGGATCGCTGGGCCCGGATCAAGGGTATACAGCTTTTAGGTACTGGGGATTGTACCCATCCGGTATGGCTCAAAACCTTACGAGAGCAGTTGGATGATGCAGAAGAAGGGTTTTACACCTTGAAAGTAGGGATTCGCCGGGATTTTGAGCAGGGCCCTGCGCTCATTGAGGGCTTACCCTGTCCCCAAGGCGCCGCAGATCCCCGTTTCGTGCTCACCGGGGAGATCAGTACCATCTATAAAAAGGGAGATAAAACCCGGAAGGTACATCACCTGGTGATCCTAAGCAGTTTCGCCACTGCGGTGGCCTTTCAAATCGCACTGGAACGGATAGGCAACATCAGATCCGATGGACGGCCTATCTTGGGTATGGATTCCCGGGACCTCCTGGCCCTGCTCTTGGAAGTGGATAGCCAGGCCCTGTTCATCCCCGCGCATATCTGGACCCCTTGGTTCTCCGCTTTGGGGGCTCATTCGGGCTTTGATTCCATTGCCGCCTGTTATGAAGACCTGACGCCGTACATCCCTGCCATTGAAACCGGCCTCTCCTCCAATCCTCCTATGAACTGGGCCCTGAGATCCCTGGATCCTTTTACCATCATCTCCAACTCCGATGCCCACGCGCCGGAAAAACTAGGTCGGGAAGCTACGGTCTTTGCTATGGATATGCGTCTGCCTTCTTTGGCAGCGGCCCTTCGCAGGGATAGGGAGGATGTGGGGGTATTGGAAACCATAGAATTCTTCCCGCAAGAAGGGAAGTACCACTATGATGGGCACCGCAAATGCGCAGTGTACTTGAGTCCCCAGGAAGCAGCCGCTGCCGCTGGTATCTGTCCGGTCTGCCATAAGCGTCTTACCCCTGGGGTGATGGGTAGGGTCTTGGACTTGGCGGATGTTCCGGTGGATGAATGGGCCCCTTGTCCTACGGATTATGCCCATAGCAACCGGCGACCTTACCGTTCTCTCATTCCCTTGAAAGAAGTCCTTGGCGAACTCTTGGAGGTGGGCAGTACTTCAAAAAAGGTACAGCAGGTTTACCGGAGCCTCATTGAACAAGGGGGCAGCGAGCTTTCGCTGCTTATGGATATGCCCCAGGACCTACTGGGAAGCCTCAGAGTACCGGTTTTATCCGGGGAACGACTGGCCCTGGCAATAGCGCGGATGCGCCAGGGAGCGGTCTCTATACATCCTGGCTATGACGGGGAATACGGGATCATCCGGGTCTTTCCCCAAGGAGCAGGGCTTAGTCCCCCAGACCTACCGGGCATGAGGGAGAAGCGTCCTGAGATTGCAGGGGCTAAGGTGGGGGCCAGTACTACGCACCTTGGTGCTGCTTCCACGAGAAGTGCTGCAGGAGCATCCGGTAGGTTCCCCCTTCCCCACGAAGAAAAACCCCAAGCGCTGCAAGAGGACAAGCCCCTGGGTGCTCAAGGCTTTAACCCTCACCCTGAACAAGAACAGGTGATCTCTTCTACCAGTAGGTATGCCCTCATCATCGCCGGGCCTGGATCAGGAAAAACCGCGACTTTGGCTGCCCGTATTGCCCGGCTGCTACGGCAGGGTACTCCTGCTGAGCGCATTATGGCCCTCACTTTTACGGTCAAAGCTGCCTGGGAGCTCCGGGAACGGATACTCAAGACCATGGGGGCCGAAGAGTCATGGCGCGGTATCACCACCGGGACCTTTCATTCCCTGTGCGCGTCCATACTGCGGGAAAGCCGGAGTCTGGGGGACTTCACGATTATTACCGAGGCGGAACAGGAGACCATCGTGCAGGAACTTTGTACCGGCGACCTGAGGCGTATACGGCCCTCGGCTTTGCGGACCTACATCGAAAGCCGAAAGCGCTTGCTCCTCTTACCTGGAGAGGAACTGCCAAAGTTCGCCTGGGCGGATCTGCTTCCTGATGACCGGGAAGCGTTCTCCTTCCCCCCGGCCCAGGCAGAACTAGAGCACGGCTACCATTGTTACCAGCAGCGTCTCCACGCTGTCTCTTCCCTGGATTTTGAGGATCTCCTGCTCCAAACCGTGAGGCTTTTGGCCGAAGCCCCCCGGCAGGCTGTCCCCTATCACGGACGGTTTCAGCATATCTTTGTGGATGAATATCAGGATATAAACTTTGCCCAGTATGTCCTTATCCGCCTTTTAAGCGCAGAGCAGTTTGCTCCCGCTTCTTCCCTCTGGGTTATCGGGGACCCTCATCAGGCCATTTATGGTTTTCGGGGTTCTGATACCCGTTTCATCGACCGGTTCGGTTACGATTACCCTCAGGCCGCAGGGTTTCACCTCTCCCGCAGTTTCCGCTGTGCTGGGCCTATCAGTAATGCCGCAGGGGAACTGATGCATACCCCCCTTACCGGGACCACGAGAGAAGCCCGGCTTTTACGTACGGTATACCCAAGCGAAAAATCCGAAGCCGAAGGCATTGCCCGGCGGATTGGTCAGCTCATCGGCGGGACCACCTTTTTTGCCTTAGACAGCGGGGCCGCCGCAGGAGGGGCAGCGTCGGAACTCCTGAGCCTTGGGGATTGTGCCATACTGCTGCGTACCCTTACCCTGGCAGGACCCATCACCAAGGCTCTCGGGGACCACGGTATTCCCTTTATACTCAACGGTGAAAAGCCTTGGTGGAAACAAGAGCCGACTTGTGCTTTTCTTAGTATACTGCGGGATCCCCGCCGGATTGCCGGGAAGAGCCTTTCCCCTGCGGACGCAGTCAAACGGACCTGGGAGGTCTTTCCCCACAAGAGTAGAACGAAACAAGATGCAGCCCAACAGGATATGGTAGAGCGGCTCATCAGCATAGCTTCCTGGTATGGGACCCTTCCTGAATTTCTGGATACTTTGGCGGTCAGTGATGTTTCCAGCGGCGGTGATACCAACGGTATGGAACCGGGCCGGGAAGGAGTACAGATCATGAGCATTCACGCATCCAAGGGGCTTGAATTCGATCATGTTTTTGTACCTGCCCTGGAAGACGGGCTCTTACCCTTTACCTTATACGAAGGAAAAGAAGAAAAGGCACGACGAATAGAGCGGATCGAAGAAGAGAAGCGGCTGCTTTATGTAGCCATGACCCGTGCCCGGCTAGGCTTGTACCTTTCCTGTGCCCGGAAGCGGACATTTCAGGGGCGGAAAATGGAAAACCCCCCAAGTCCTTTTCTCCATGCCCTGGAAACCCGGATTCCCCTATTTGAGGAGCCCCGCCATCGGCCGGTAGATCCCCAATTACGGCTGTTTTAAGCCCAGGGCCGGCGCCTATACATTACCCTGAACCGGAGGTGAAAGGGGCGGGGCTTGCAAGAGTAGCCCCTCAAAATATGCAGTAGTGGGGGTGATGGTTCTTATTCCATAGCTCTTCTCCCAGAACACCATGCCGTGTGTATCACTTTCATCAATTATTTTATATGCGCTTGCCCTGGTACGGCATATTGACAATCAAAGAAAAGTATGTAACCATGATTAAGTGTAAGAAACCTCTGTATTGCAGGACAGGTGAGGATTTGAAAAGAGGGTGGTTCGGATACTTCAGTTTCCAAACCATACCTGCTTAGAAGGACTGGGGAAACAAGCAATCGGGTTTTGGAATAGGTCTCATATAAAAATAATCAAAGAGGAAAACATGAACCCGCTGAAAAAGATAAGCATTGGCAAAAAACTATCCCTGTTGATAGGGGTGTTTATCCTTGGATACCTGGGGTTTGCGTTATATTCATTTCATACGTTGGATGAACTGCGGATTCAGGGCAGCCTGTACAATCAGATAATCATGAGCAAAGATCTGATAGCCGATGTGCTTCCACCACCGGAATATATCATTGAATCCTATCTGGATGTGTTACAGATGAAGGACGAAACCGACCCCGGAGAGCTGGATAGACTCGTTGCAGAATTAAAGCAGCTCAAGGCAGATTACGATATCCGGCATCAGTTCTGGATTGATGAAGCCCTGCTTGTTCCTGGGGAAATGCGAACCGTCATGTTGGAAAAAACCTACCAGCCTGCCCTGCGGTTTTATGATATTACCTTCAACGAATTCATTCCCGCGATTCAGCGGGGGGATCGGGAGCGGGCCGCAGACCTTGTCCTCCATGACCTTAGGGCCCAGTACCAGGAACACCGGATACAGGTTGATACGGTGGTAAAGCTGGCGGAAACAAAGTATAAAGAAACCGAAACCTTTGCGGAACATGCCATACATAATGACACCATAATCTTGATTATCATCGCCCTTTTCATCATCATCCTGGCCCTGGTATTAAGCGTCTCCATTTACCTTTCCATAACCCGACCCATCAAAGTGATGACCGGAGCCCTCAAGAAACTTAACACCCTGGAAGGGGATTTAACCAAGCGGCTTTCGGTAGACAGCCGAGATGAAATCGGTGAAATGAGTACCGGCGTAAACAATATCTTTAACGGCATGAGGGATATGGTCAAAGGAATTCGTGAACACGCCGGGGACTTGACCAAAAGCGGGGATACCCTGGCCAGCAACATAAACGAAACCGTTGCTGCGGTCAACCAAATCAGTGCCAATATCCAGAATATGACCAAGCGGATCGACGTTCAATCAAACAGCATAAGCGGCACTTCTTCTGCTATCGATCATATCATGAAAATGATAGAAATCGTCCGCAGTCACGCGGATGAACAGTCGAACAGCGTGTCTTCATCCTCATCTGCGATTGAAGAAATGCTTGATAACATCCGATCCGTGGTCAGTACCCTGGAAAAGAATTCGGAAAATGTGAAATACCTTAACGAAGCTGCGGACTTTGTGCGATCCGGCCTTTTTTCGGTTACCAGGGACCTTCAGGAAATCGCCCGAGATTCCGAGGGGCTCCTTGAAGTCAATGTTTTGATGGAAAATATCGCCAGCCAGACGAATCTGCTTTCGATGAATGCATCTATAGAGGCTGCCCATGCAGGGGAAGCAGGCAAAGGCTTTAGTGTGGTGGCCAATGAAATTCGTAAACTTGCTGAATCTTCAAGTAAACAATCAAAGACAACCGCGGTTACCCTTAAAAAGATAAAGTCTGCCATTGACCATATTACCGCATCGGCACATGAGCTCCAGCAGCGCTTTGAAGCGATTGACGGCGGGGTAAAAACAGTTTCATATCAGGAAGAACATATTCGGGAAGCCATGCATGAACAACAGTCCGGCAGTTCCCGGATAATGGACCTGATTTCCCGGCTAAAAGAACTGAGCGGCATGGTAAAGGATGGAGCTAGTGAGATGGAGAGCGAAGGCCGGACGATAATAGACGAGGTAGAAAAACTGCTGTGTATAAGCAGTGAAATCAGTAACGGCATGAGTGAAATGGCTGTCGGCTCCGAACAAATCGCCATAGCCGCAGCAGGGGTCAACGAAAAAAGCGTCGAAAACAATGCAAGCATCGCCGCGCTGACCGGTGCAGTATCAAAGTTCAAGATTGACTAATGCCGCCCCGCTGAACAGAGGCGATTTAAAAAGAGGGTTGCTCAGGTGCATGCAATTATTGAGCAGCTTTGTTCGGGTACTCCCGTTCCTGAACCACAAAGCTGATAAATCCCCTGCTGTATCCGCATCCTCACCCCGTTCCTCAAGGCGGCTCTGGATATCCCCTGAAGAATACCAACGGCTCCTGGGCGAACAACGCTAGTCTCAATACCCCTATCCCGGTCAGACGGTACAGCCAGTTGACCTCCCCCTCGATCAACTGCCGTTTCTCATTTGCCCTGCATCCGACCATTGATATTTTTTTAAGGCCAATACTTCCGGGTCAGTTCGGCGATGACCTCAGCCTTCTCCCGTAGCTTTTCTTCCAGCGCCTGAACCTTCCACTCCACCAGCCTTCCTGGCTCCGGCTATGTCAGGCCGCCTCATCTCGAATGTCTTCGGCGCTCCCTCGAACAACTGTTTCCGCCAATTCAGTATCAGATTAAGGTAAACACTACGGCTCTCTGCCACTTGGCTCACCGGTTTGCCGTCCTTCAATACTTCCCGGAGTATCTTTACTTTCTCTTCGCTGGATTTAGTATATCAGTTATGTCTAAGGTAAAATGTTTTTCGATTAGTAAGGTTATTAACTGGATCACCCCCAAGGGAATCTCCGTTGGCTTCACTGAAGGTCTGCTCCAAAACAAGCTGCCTGGCAGGGAATATCTCCCATAAGCATTCCGCCAAAATCTGTTCTTCCGGGGGTTCTGCATGGGAGTATACCCCGCCCCACCCCCTACTGGCAGGTTCAATCAATGCTTTGCGGTCATATTTCCTCATGGTCATCTCTATTTCGCCCAGCTCCACCCGGAACCCCCGGATCTTGACTTGCCATGCATTAGTGGGGGTGATGGTTCTTGTTCCATGGCTCCCCTCCCAGAAAACCATGCCAAGGATATCACGTGCATCAATTATTTTATATGCGTTGGCCCTGCAAGATCGGCAAATGAGCTTGACATAAATAAGCTGCCGTGATAAGGTGATATCGTTGCAGCATGAAGCCGCATAGGGTGTTACTCTTCAGTTCATGACGGACTCAATACATTTATTTTGAATTTGTTACTCAAAGGGGAGATATATCATCGCGTTACCGGGGAAAGCCCGTTTAAGCGGTGAATGTCCGTATACACGTGTTTTTTATATGAGGAGGATCTGCCATGAAAAAAGAACGGGTTTTATGTATTGCTGCGGCGCTTGCCGCGTTTATCGTCGTCAATGGATTTGCGGGAGGGGGAAGGCAGCAGGAAACCCCACGGGTGCTGACTACAGATTCCCTCACCCTTGCTATCGGCGGGGAACCAGACGAGGGCTTTGATCCCTGTACAGGCTGGGGGCGCTACGGCTCTCCCCTCTTTCAGAGTACCTTGCTTGAATTTGACCGGGACATGAATTTTACCAACGATCTTGCCACCGGGTATTCGGTGAGCGCCGACGGCCTTACCTGGACCTTTGATATTCGCAGCGACGCGAAATTTTCCGACGGGCAACCGGTAACAGCGGAGGATGTGGCCTTTACTTTCAATACCGCCAAGGAATCGGGAAGCGAAATAGACCTGACCCGGATGAAGCTGGCCCGGGCGGCCGGCCCGACCCGGGTGGCGTTTGAACTTACTACCCCCTATTCCGCATTTGTCAATACCACTGTTTCTCTGGGGATTGTGCCGAAACATGCCTACTCAGCGAATTACGGGCAAAAGCCGATTGGTTCCGGCCCATATATTTTTGTGCAGTGGGACAAGGGTCAGCAGTTGATTGTGGAGCGGAATGAAAACTACTACGGGACCAAGCCGGTCTTCAAGCGACTCACCTTCCTCTTCCTTGATGAGGAGGGAAGTTTTGCGGCGGTTCAGTCCGGTTCGGTGGATGTTGCGATGACGGTCCCCATGCTGGTACGGGATATAACGGGGTATTCCCTGCTCCGGGCCCGGAGCGTTGATAACCGGGGGGTCAGTCTTCCCGCGACGAAGGCAGGGACCTTCAACGCCGATAATTTGCCGGTGGGGAACGAGGTGACTAGCGATATCACCATCCGCAAGGCCCTGATCTATGGGATAGACCGGGTAGGGATTGTTCGGGATGCCCTCAGCGGGTATGGAACCCCGGCGTACTCGGTCTGCGACGGGCTTCCCTGGTGGAACCCTCAGACCCGGATTGCCGATAACGACGGGGCGGGTCAACGGGCAGCCCTGGATGCGGCGGGTTGGCGACCAGGAGAGGACGGGATTCGGGTTAAAGACGGATTACGAGCGTCCTTTACACTGATTTATCCCGCCGGGGATTCGGTACGGCAGGCGATTACCATGGCCTTTGCCCAGCAGGTCCGGGCCCTCGGTATCGAAGTCCTTCCCAAGGGAGGCAGCTGGGATGACATCGGACTTGAGATGTACCGCACCCCGATCATGTTCGGCTGGGGGAGTCACAGCCCCATGGAAACCTACGACCTTTACTACAGTAAGCTGGCGACCACGGGGTACAGCAATGTTACCAATATCCGTAATCCCACGGTAGACCGGTACATGGATGCCGCCCTTGCCGCCCCTGATACGGAGGAGGCTAACGCCAACTGGAAAAAGGCCGCCTGGGACGGGACCACGGGCTACGGCAACCAGGGGGACGCGACCTGGTGCTGGATAGCGAACATCGAGCATCTTTACTATGTCCGGGACGGTCTTGATGTCGGGAATCAGCGCATCCACCCTCACGGACACGGTTTTCCGGTTATCTCAAACGTGAAGGAATGGAAGTTAAAATAAACCGTCCTGCGTCATATCGGCTGTTACGTGCTGAAAGGGCTGCCGCTCTTATTTTACTTTGAGGAGGATCTGCTATGAAAAAAGAACGGGTCGTAGTGATAGCCGCGGCGTTTGCGGTGCTTATTGTCGTCAATGGATTTGCGGGAGGGGGAAGGCAGCAGGAAACCCCACAGGTGCTGACTACAGATTCCCTCACCCTTGCTATCGGTGGGGAACCGGATGAGGGGTATGATCCCTGCAAGGGCTGGGGAAACCACGGTTCTCCCCTCTTTCAGAGCACTCTCCTTGAATTTGATAAGGACATGAATTTTACCAACGACCTAGCCACCGGCTATTCGGTGAGTCCCGATGGGCTTGCATGGACCTTTGATATCCGTAGCGACGCGAAGTTTTCCGACGGGCAGCCGGTAACGGCGGAAGATGTGGCCTTTACGTTCAATACGGCAAAGGAAGCGGCTAGTAGAATTGATCTTACCCGGCTGAAACTGGCCCGGGCTGTCGGGCCGACTCAGGTGGTGTTTGAACTCAATACCCCCTTTTCCGCCTTTGTCTATACCACTGTTTTTTTGGGGATTGTGCCGCAACACGCCTACTCGGCGAATTACGGACAAAAGCCGATAGGTTCAGGGCCATATATTTTTGTGCAGTGGGACAAGGGTCAGCAGCTAATCGTAGAGCGGAATGAAAGCTACTATGGGGCAAAGCCGCTCTTCAAGCGGCTTACCCTCCTGTTCCTTGATACCGATGGGATATTTGCGGCGGTTCAGTCCGGTTCGGTGGATATTGCTATGACGGCCCCCATGCTGGCGCGGGACATCAAGGGCTATTCCCTGCTCAGGGCGCGAAGCGTTGATAACCGGGGAATCGCTTTCCCCTCGACCAAAGCCGGGACGTACAGCGCGGACAATCTGCCGGTGGGGAACGATGTTACCAGCGATATTGTAATTCGCAAGGCGCTGATCTACGGAATAGACCGGGCGGCGATTGCGCGGGATGCCCTCAGCGGGTATGCGACCCCGGCGTACACGGTCTGCGACGGTCTTCCCTGGTGGAACCCTCAGACCCGGATTGCCGACAACGATGTGTCGGGACAGAAGGCGGCCCTTGATGCGGCGGACTGGAAGCTGGCGGGGGACGGGATCCGGGTTAAAAACGGACTGCGGGCTTCCTTTGCGCTGAATTATCCCGCTGGGGACTCGGTGCGCCAGGCGATTGCGCTGGCCTTTGCCCAGCAAGCCCGGGACCTGGGTATCGAGGTCCTTCCCAAGGGTGTCAGTTGGGACGACATCGGCCTTGAGATGTACCGCACGCCGATTGTGTTTGGGTTTGGGAGTCACAGTCCTGTGGAAACCTACAACCTTTACCACAGCAAGACGGCAACCACGGCGTTCAACAATGTGACGAATGTTCACAATCCCACGGTGGACCGCTACCTGGATGCCGCCTTTGCATCCCTTGATACAGAGGATGCTAACGCCAACTGGAAGAAGGCCGCCTGGGACGGGACCACGGGCTATTCCAATCAAGGGGACGCGACCTGGTGCTGGATAGCAAATATCGAACATCTCTACTATGTCCGGGACGACCTTGACGTTGGAAATCAGCGTATCCATCCCCATGGGGAAGGGTATCCGGTTATCTCAAACATTAAGGAATGGAAGTTAAAATAGTGAACAAAAACGTCTTGCGTCATATCGGCCGTTACACGTTGAAAGGGCTGCTGCTCTTATTCGCCGTGAGCATTGTCGCCTTTACTCTGATGAAACTTTCGCCCATTGACCCGGTGCAGGCCTATATCGGCGCGGACGCGACGGTCTCGCCCGAACAGCGGGCGAAGATCGCCGAACGCTGGGGCATTGGGGAGCCCCCGGTTCTCCAGTACCTCAAATGGCTTGGCGCTATCTGCCGCTTCGATTTGGGGACCTCCGTCATATTCCGGCTGCCGGTTCTAACGGTCATCGGGGAGCGGGCCCTGGCATCCCTGGCATTGATGGGGGTTTCCTGGGTTTTATCGGGAATTCTGGGCTTTCTCCTGGGGGCGCTTGCCGGGGCGTATCATGGCCGCTGGCCGGACAAGCTGGTCAAGGCCTACTGCCTGACCCTGTCCAGCACCCCGGTTTTCTGGCTGGCCCTGCTCCTGATGATCGTCTTTGCGATTCACTGGCGGATTCTGCCCCTGGGACTGTCTATTCCCATGGGAAAACTGGACGGCGAGGTCAGCCTGGCGGAACGGATTCGCCACCTCATCCTTCCGGCTTTGACCCTTTCCCTGACGGGGGTGTCCTCCATTGCCCTGCATACCCGGCAGAAGCTGTCGGAGGTATTGGAATCGGACTACGTGCTTTACGCGGTGTCCCGGGGGGAAAAACGGTGGACCATTATCCGGCGCCACGGGCTTCGGAACATCGCCCTTCCCGCCCTGACTCTTCAGTTTACCTCCTTCGCCGAACTCTTCGGCGGGTCGGTTCTGGCGGAACAGGTCTTTGCCTATCCGGGGCTGGGGAGGACCGCGGTGCGGGCGGGGATACAGAGCGATATGCCCCTGCTGCTGGGGATTACCCTCTTTTCGGCCCTCTTTGTTTTTGCGGGCAACTGCATCGCGGATGCCCTCTATCAGGTTTTGAATCCCCAGATCCGGAGATTGGGCAATGGATGAATATATGAAAGGGAGCGTCCGCTTTTCCCGCCGCCTCTTTACCCTGGGGCTGCTTGTTTTTGCGGCGCTTGTGCTGACGGCCCTCTTTGTTTCCGGGCTTCTGACCGTTCCTGCGGCCTATGATGTCAATTTTCAGGAGAAAAACCTGCTCCCCGGCCTCCGGCATCCCTTTGGGACCGACTGGCTTGGCCGGGATATGTTTGCCCGGACCCTCAAGGGGCTTTCCACCAGCATCATCGTGGGGATAAGCGCCTCGGTGGTGAGCACGGTTATGGCCCTGATCCTCGGGGTGGCGGCGGCGACCCTGGGGCGGAAGGTTGATGTCCTGGTCACCTGGTTCGTGGACCTCTTCCTCAGCGTCCCCCACATGATTCTCCTCATCCTGGTTTCCATTGCCGTGGGCAAGGGCTTCCTGGGGGTGCTCATCGGGGTAGCGGCTACCCACTGGACGAGCCTGACCCGGGTGATCCGCGCCGAAGTGCTGGCCCTGCGTTCCCAGCCCTACATCGCCGCGGCCCGGGCCCTGGGCAAAGGCCCCCTCTGGATAGGCCGGAAGCACATCCTTCCCCATGTCCTTCCCCAGTTTATCGTGGCGCTGATACTGCTCTTTCCCCACGCCATCCTCCATGAAGCGGCGATTACCTTTCTGGGCTTCGGGCTTTCCCCGGAGCAGCCGGCCATCGGCGTTATTCTTTCGGAGTCGATGCAGTACCTCGCCGCCGGTATGTGGCATCTTGCCTTCTTTCCGGGGTTCTGCCTCCTCCTGGTGGTGATGCTCTTTGACGCCCTGGGGGAGAATTTGCGGATCCTCCTCAATCCCGGCACTGCCCAAACCTAGGGAGGAAAGCGATGTCTGTTTTATCGCCTGTTTTATCGGTTAAGGATTTTTCGCTCCACTTCCTCCGTTATGGCCGGGGCTTTACCCGGGAGCGGCTCTGCGTCATTTCGTCCCTGGAAGTGGATATCCATGCCGGGGAGATTGTGGCGGTTGTGGGATCCTCCGGTTCCGGCAAAAGCCTCCTCGCCCATGCTATCCTGGGCATCCTGCCCCGGAATGCCTCGGTGGAGGGGGAGCTGTGCTACTGCGGCGAGCGGCTTACCCCGAAACGGCAGGCGGAGCTGCGGGGGACCGGCATTGCCCTGATTCCCCAATCGGTGAGTTTTCTCGATCCCCTGATGAAGGTGGGGAAGCAGGCGGGGGGGGAGCGTTGCAGCCCCGCCGAGGTGGAGGCGGTTTTTACCCGCTACGGCCTGGCGTGGGAGGTCATGGGGATGTACCCCTTTGAGCTTTCCGGGGGCATGGCTCGCCGGGTCCTGGTGGCCGCCGCGGTGATCTCCGGGGCGCCCCTTATCATCGCCGACGAGCCGACCCCCGGCCTCTCCGAGGCCCTGGCCCAGGAAGCCCTGGCCCACCTGCGGGAACTGGCGGACCAGGGCGCGGCGGTGATGCTCATCACCCACGATCTGGGGATGGCCCTGGAGGTTTCCGACACAATCGCCATCTTCTACGGGGGCCTTACCCTGGAGACGGCCCGGCGGGAAGATTTCGACCGGGGCGGCGCGGGATTGCGGCATCCCTACACCCGCGCCCTCTGGCAGGCTATGCCCCGTAATGAATTCAAAGCTATTCCCGGGCATCAGCCCTATGCGGGGACCCTGAGCGATGCCTGCATCTTCTACCCCCGCTGTGCCCTGCGGACTTCCCGGTGCCGCTCCCCCATGCCGATGCGGGAACTGCGGGGCGGCCTGGTTCGCTGTGTCCATGGGGAGGAGCTTCCCGGTGAAAAGACCGGCGAAACAATTTCAGGATGAACAAGGGAATGGGTTATGCGGCTTGAGCTAAAGAATGTGGGCTTCCATTATGGCGGGGAGGGGACCGGCAAACAGCGCCCCTGGCTTTTCCGGGGGCTGAATCTTTCCTTTGAGAGCGGCTGCAGGGTTGCCCTCCTGGGGGATAGCGGCTCCGGCAAAACCACCCTGGGCAAACTCCTTGCCCACTACGAAAAACCGAAGGAAGGCGAGATCATCCTTCCCGGCGCGGTCTTTGGGAAAGGCTGCTACCCGGCGCAGCTTATCCTGCAGCACCCCGAAACCGCGGTGAACCCCCGCTTTAAGATGCGGGATGTCCTGGCCGAAGGCTGGCGGCCCGGGGAGGCGCTCCTTGAACGCCTGGGCATTGAGCGGGCCTGGCTTGACCGCTATCCCCAGGAACTGTCCGGGGGGGAACTCCAGCGCTTTTGCATTGCCCGGGCCCTTGCCCCGGAGGTACGCTTCATCATCGCCGATGAAATCACCGCCATGTTTGACCTCATCACCCAGGCGCAACTATGGGAGGCCCTCCTCGAAGAAATCGACGCCCGCGGCATCGGCCTTATCGCCATCACCCACGACCGCGACCTGGGCCGGCGGGTCTGCGAGGAGGCTATCCTGATGGAGGATCTCAGCGGATCAGCATCGCGTCCCCGTAACTGAAAAACCGGTACCCCTCCCGTACCGCCTGAAAGGTATAGCCGGGGTATCTTTCTCACTATCGCCCTGTTCTTAGGCCCCCCTTCCAGAAAACCATGCCAAGGGTATCACGTTCATCAATTATTTTATATGCGCCGACCCTGGTTTTAAGCCCTGTTTACGTTGCTTTACTATTGCTTGCAGTATGGTGATTCAATGGGTGGGATTGCATCATCTGGGGAATTTTGTTATTATCACCAAAGCATCTAACAACACACCCTACCTTAGTGTATAATTGAAGAGGAGTATACGATACTATGAAAGAACATTTTGTTCCTATTCCCCGAGAAAGCCTTCAAGAAAAACGGTCTCTATCCTTACCGGTGTTATGGATAGCGGCTACGGTTATTTTATGCGGTATGTTTACCCTTATATCGGCGCCCCGGGTCGAAGCCCAAGGGAAAGAGGGGAATCCGCAGAACTGGCAATATACTTCGATTATTCAAAATGTCTTTGATTTTATTCAAAAACATTATGTAGAGACCGTGGACCCCAAGATTCTCTATGAAGGGGCTATGGAAGGTATGTTTAATGCGTTGGGGGATCCCTATTCCTCATTTCTTGCAGAACGGGAAATGATGGACCTGAACGAAACCACCCAAGGCAATTTCGGGGGGGTAGGACTCTATATTTCCAAGCCGGAACGACCTGACGGCAAAGGCGCCTATGTAGAAGTGGCGGCTCCTATTGAGGACACCCCTGGCTGGCGGGCAGGGATTAATCCGGGAGATTTGATCATTGCGATAAACGGGGAGCCAACCGATGGCTTAAGCATGGACGATGTCCTCGCCCGCCTTCGAGGAGAGCCTGGGGGAGAAGTCAAGCTCCTCATCCGCCGGAACGAAAGGTTTGAATTCCCCGTTACCCTGATCCGGGCCCTTATTGAGGTGCCCACCACAAAATACGCCATGATAAACGATGTGGGCTACTTAAAGCTCCTCACCTTTACCCCCCGGACCTTGGACCGGACGAGAGAGGCGCTGGAATCTTTTAAAGGGAACAACTACCGGAGCATCATCCTGGATCTGCGTAATAATTATGGAGGACTCTTGCAATCTGCCGTGGGGATAAGCGATCTGTTCCTTGACGGGGGCGTGGTGGTAAGTACCAAGTCCCGGATCCCCTCGGAAAATATGGTCTTTAACGCCCGAAAGCAAACCCCGGTTCCCCAAGATATACCGGTCATCGTGCTTATCAATCGCGGGTCTGCATCGGCTTCGGAAATTGTGGCAGGAGCCCTGAAAGACCGGGGCCGGGCATACTTGGTGGGGGAGAAGTCCTTTGGAAAGGGGTCGGTGCAACAGGTGTATCCCCTGGAGAAGTCGGGCTTCAAGATTACCACTGCCCGGTATTATACCCCCAGTGATGTAAACATCGATAAGATCGGTATACCTCCTGATTTAGAGGTAAAGTTCCCGGAATTTACTGAGGCAGATGAGGAAAAACTCACTGCCCTCATCAATGCGAACCGGATACCTGCTTTTATTAAAACCAATCCTCAAGCAACCAGCGTGGAGATAGCCGCCTTTGCCGAGGAACTCCATAAGGAGTATCTCTTGGATACAGTTCTGCTCCGCAGGCTTATCAGAAACGAGCAGTACCGAACCACCCAAGCGCCGGTATATGATTTAGAATACGATGTGCAGCTTCAGGAAGCGATCAAAATTCTGCAAAGAGGGACCTACGGCGCCTTGATGCAGACTACCAAGACCCTCAAGGTATTGCAGGAAGAGGCTGTCTTGGAAGATCTTCCCCTAGCATCTTAGGATCCTGTTGGACTTTTCTATGATTTACTTCCGATATGCTACTCGAAGGCCAGACGTATCATACATGTGGAGTGCAGGCTGTGGATACTGAGCATCCTGTACAAGAACCTGAGGTCCTACGAGAACGGTTAAGCTTATTAAAAGTTCCCTTGGATATAATTGCCCTGGAACAGCTGGGGGATATTATTCGTACCTTGCTGGACTCAGGAGGCGGTAAAAATATCGTCTTGCTTTCCCTGTGGGATCTCCTGCGAGCCCGAAGAAACAAAGAATACCGTTCTTATGTGCTCAGTGCTGCTTTGGTTATTCCCATATCAAGAAGTCTTGTAGGAGGAGCCCGGTTTATAATTGATAAACAGGTCCCTCGGTATATGCCCTTTGAATTTGTCGTCAGGATCCTTACCAGTCTGGAAGAACGGGAATTATCCTTGTACCTGTTGGGTGGAAAGTTGCGGACCCTGAGAAAAGCTGAAAAAAACATACGCCAAACCTTTCCGTGCCTGCGTATTGTTGGTCGTTATGTCGGGTACTTTAAGAAAGCCCAAGAGAAAAGTATCCTGGAGGCCATCAGAAAAGCATCTCCTTCACTCTTATTGGTTGGGAAAGGCATTGCCGGAGGGGAACGGTGGATCGCTAAACATGACGCCTGTCTTCCCGGGGGACTTCGTTTGTGGTGTAGCGATCTGTTTGAGATATTTGCAGAACAGCGAAAGCACCCGTCCCGGTATTCCTTTGATCATGGCCTTGAGTGGATAGGGTTTTGTTTGCAGAAACCTATCCGGGTATTTAAGCTATTTCCCTACTTGTATTATAAAAGCCTCTTGCTGGTGTACCGCTTGTTTAAACAAGAGGATGCCTCACAAAAATAGGCCCCTTTCAGAAAGCCACGCGTAAGTAATAGCTTCCTTTGTGTCAAGTACTTCCGCCATATCCCATCTACTGCCTTTTTCCATCTTCACCTCTCCTCTTTACATATAAAAGATGTCAACTATAATTTATAGTTTGTCAAGCTACCCTATTGACAAGGCGGATGCGTTGGAGTTATAGTAATTGGGTAGACTTCAAAGGAAGGGGGGTGCAAGTCCCCAGCTACGCCCGTAACTGTAAACGAGGGCCTGATCCTGGGTAAAGTCCTTATCTACCGCGACGCGGTTACCCTAAGGGTTTTTCAAATGAAGGAATCAGGCGGCTTTGTCGAGACAGCCACTGGAGGCGCACGGCGCTT
>JAITJS010000110.1 GCA_031278815.1 Treponema sp. | reverse complement strand
CGTCATTTCATCCTTCTCCTTTTTATACCGCTTTGGCGCACCCCGCGCCGGCGCTTTACTTCCTCATCACCACTGCCCGTCAAGGGCTTTAAACCCCGCCAACGGGGGGCAGAACCGCTTTTCCGCGCCGCCCCCCCAGTCCATACACTCCCCACGAACCTCGCTTATTTCGCCGTCGGCGCCTTCCATGCGTACCGCTAAATTCGCAGGCCACCGTACCCTATGGTGCAGGGTGATTCCCGTAACCAACGCGGTAATACGCTCAGTATCATTCATGCCGTAGAAATGTCGCAGTTCCAGGATAAGCCCCGGTCGCAGGGCCAGGTTTGCCGCCCCTGCGGTCCACCGGGACGCGGCCTCTTCCGCCACCCGGCGCTTGGCATCCAAGATCAGCGTAATATCCGCATCCACTTCCTCGGTTCCCACCTGCCTATCATAGCCGTGGAACAGACGGCTGTAGCCGGCATAGCGGGCCCCCTTTTCCGTTTTGCCCCACTTCCACTGCTCGGACCCATAATTGGCATTGGGATAGGAGGCGTTCAGTTTACACCCCTCAAACCCAATGGTTTTGGTCATGACCCAACTATCCATCTTCCAGACCTGGCGCCCCTCGTCAAAGCCTAAAAAATTAAAGTTCACGGTGCGGGGCTCTTCCCGTTTATCCGAATAGGCCAACGGAGAAAGAGGGAATGTTTCCCCATCAGAAAAATACAGATCCGCTACTCCCAAGACTCCGGCCTGGGTCTGGGGATGCACAAAGGTAAAGGAAATACCGTACAACTCCGCAATGGCCCTTAAAAAATCCAAGTCTGAAGTCTGGGATTGATCAAAGAACAGATTTCTACCGTATTTCCCACGGGAACAATAGGCCCCTTCTATCCGGGCCTTGAGGCCGTACTTGTCCAGGATGGCCTCAAAGATGTCCGCAGGGTTCATCCGGTAATAGGGCGTGGTCAAGCAGGTGAAGTGCAGCCGGGCAAGCTCCGGTTCAATGGTAAGGACATGACTGTAACAATCCTTGACCTTCCCGTTGCTGAACACCCCGGCGCTCCTCACCCCGGTAACAACCCCGTGGAGATAGCGGGTCCGCTGGGTTTTCGCGTCCCCCAGCTTCTGGCTCATGGTAAGGGAAATTCCCTTACCCAAAAGGCCGGAAAGCTCCTCCAGGCTGTGCTTCTTTTCCGAAAGGACCGTGAGCTCTCCCCGGTAAAGCTGAGAGAAACCCTCTTCCAGCACCAGGTCCCAGGGGTAGAAATCAGCACACGCTCCTTCCGCAAGGTGCAGCGCCAAGGCATTGGTATTATCCGCCACAGGAGACTCCTATACAATCACGTTTACATTGGGACAAAGCAAGACCGCGGTGGATACCGGAAAGCCCAGTATGGAAACTCCCATAACCATACTGCCCAGACAGGCCGTGGGCCGGCCCTTGGCCAGCTTGTTTATCGCCGTGGTCATGGTGATAACCCCGGCTACGCACAGGGGGCCTGCCACCGCGTCCCCCATACAGGCAACGGGCAGGCCCTTGCACATGGTGGTCAGCCCGCCGGGACCGATGATCACGTCCCCGGTGGCGGTTAAGTTGGCGATGGTCGCAACAGGGGTCGGCATCTAGTCCTCCTTGTTCTCAAAAGAATAGGTGAATTGTTCATCCTTCACGTCGATACGGGCCCGTTTCAGGGTATGGCCCTCCATGATGTTCCGCAAAAATTCCGCGCTGATCTCCTGCAGGATGCTGTTGCTTATCACCCCGTCGATGAGCCGGGCCCCGCTGGCTGCATTGTCGCAGCGGCGGATGATCTCGTCCTTCACCGCGTCGGCGGCTGTCAGTTCCGCCCGGTAGTTTTCCGCCACCCGCTTTTTGATCTTTCCCAGTTTCAGATCGATGATGGAATAGAGGGCCCCTTTCCCCAGGGGATAGTAGGGCACAATCTGGATACGCCCCAGCAGGGCCGCAGGGAAGACCCGCATCATCTCCGGCCGTATGGCGGTTTCCAAAACCGAGGGGTCCGGCAGCTTGTCCTCGTCGGCGCAGAGCTCCGCGATAAGCCCGTCCCCCACGTTGGTGGTCAGGATGATCACGGTATTGCGAAAGTTGATGAGCCGCCCCGCGCCGTCTTCCATCTGGCCCTTGTCAAAGACCTGGAAGAAGATCTCGTGCACATCCGGGTGGGCCTTTTCCACCTCGTCCAGAAGGACCACGCTGTAGGGTTTCCTCCGCACCGCTTCGGTGAGGACGCCTCCCTCGCCGTAGCCCACGTAGCCCGGAGGCGCGCCCTTGAGGGTGGACACCGTGTGGGCCTCCTGGAATTCGCTCATGTTGATGGTGATGATGTTCTCCTCGCTGCCGTAGATCTGCTCCGCCAGGGCCAGGGCGGTTTCGGTTTTCCCGGTACCGGAGGGGCCCGCCAGCATGATCACCGCGATGGGCTTGTTGGGGTCCGCCAGGGATGCCCGGGCGGTGGTTACCCGTTTGGAGATTATCGACAAGCCGTGATCCTGGCCGACAACCCGGCTTTGCAGTTCCTTGTCCAGGGTGAGGATGGACCGGATCTCGTCCTTGACCATCCGTCCCAGGGGTATGCCGGTCCATTCGGAAATGACCGAGGACACCGCCTGGCTGTCCACCAGGGGGAACACCAGGGGCGCTTCCCCCTGAATCCCGGCCAGTTCCTTCCGCTTGGCTTCCAGTTCCGCCTTGAGGCCCGCTTTTTCCGGTTCCGCCTTCGCTTCTTCCCGGAGCCGGGTAATATCCGCCACCAGGGCCTTTTCCGTTTCCAGCCGTTTCTCCAGCGCGGCCTTTTTCTCCTCCACCCCGGCGATCTCTTGCTCAATGTCTTCGAGTTTTTCCTTGTGGTCAAAGCCCCCGGCTTCTTCCCGGGCGAGGATCTCCTTTTCCAGTTCCAGGGCCTCTATCCGGCGGCGGCAGTATTCCAGTTCTGCGGGCTCCGCGTTCTGGCTCAAAGCAACCTTGGCGCAGGCGGTGTCCAGGATGCTCACCGACTTGTCGGGAAGCTGCCGGGCGGGGATGTAGCGCCGGGACAGCTTGACCGCCGCCTCCAGGGCCTCGTCCAGGATGGACACCTGATGGTGGGCCTCCAGCGTGGCGGCGATGCCCCGCATCATCTCCGTACCCTTTTCGTCGTCCGGTTCGTCCACGATGATGTTCTGGAACCGCCGGGTCAGGGCCGGGTCCTTTTCAAAGTATTTGATGTACTCCTGGTAGGTGGTGGCCGCGATGCAGCGGAGCTGCCCCGGGCCAGGGCGGGCGTGAGGAGGTTGGCGGCGTCGTTCTGCCCCGCCTGCCCCCCGGCGCCGATCCTGGTGTGGGCCTCGTCGATAAAGAGGATGATCGGGGTTTCGGAGCTTTGCACCGCCTCGATCACCTGTTTCAGGCGGTTTTCAAATTCCCCCTTCATGCTGGCCCCGGCCTGGAGCAGGCCGATGTCCAGGGAGAGGAGCCGGGTCCCCTTGAGGCTGCCGGGCACGTCTCCCTTCACGAGCCGCTGGGCGAAGCCCTCCACCACCGCGGTCTTGCCCACCCCCGCGTCCCCGGTGATGATGGGGTTGTTCTGGCGGCGGCGCATGAGGATGTCGATAATCTTCCGGATCTCGCTGTCCCGGCCCACGATGGGGTCGCTTTTACCGGCGGCCGCGGCGGCGGTCATATCCGCGGTGTAGAGCCTGAGGGCCTCGGCGCCGCCCATGGCGGCGCTCCCCATGAGGGCCCCGGCCTGGCCGGTGGCGCCGCTTTCCCCCGCCGGGGCGGCAACGGAGGCTTCCCCGGAATTCTTGACGATCTCCGGGAATTTTTCCGCCAGCATATCCCCGTTGATCTTCACAAATTCGCCGCTCATGTCGTGGAGCTGCCGGGCGAACTCCGGGGTCTGTTTGAGGGCGATGAGGAGGTGCCCGGTCCTGATGGCCCCCTCCTTAAACACCAGGGAGGCTGTCATCCAGGCTTCCTTGATCGCCAGTTCTATGGTGTTGGAAAAGTCCGAGATGGAGGAAGCCCCCCGGGGCAGGCCGTCCATGGCGGCGATCATGTCCTTGGACAATTTCCCCTCGTCCAGGGCAAAAAAACGCAGGGCCTCGTGCCAGTCGGTGTTTTCCGAAAGGAGGATCTGGTTTACCCAGTGGGTCAATTCAATATAGGGATTGCCTCGGGTTTTGCAGAGAATCGTCGCGCTTTCAATTGCTTTATAGGCCCGATCGTCGAGTTTTGAAAAAAGCTGAATCCGTTTCAGTTTACTCATACTGTCTCCTGTAATCTATTCTTCTTTAGCATTATCCTTCATCCGATTAAACCGGGAAGCATTAATTCTCAATTCCCATTCCCTGTCTGGATTGCCGAGCCAGCAGGTATAGCCCAACTGGGCTGCATCGGCGTTGATTTGGGTCCAATCAAAACCCAGCCGCGCCGGAGGGAGCCCCCGAGCAAGCTGAATGACCACCACATAATCCAAAGGCCGATTCAGATAGAGGCTCACCGTCTGCCACAGTACCTCAAACCCACTGGAAGGGGTCATCAATATCTGGTAAGTCTCAAAGGTGATGGGCCCAATCTCTATTTCAAATTGACGGGTGGCGCTCAGGCAGGTCCGTCCGATTTGCAGATTCACCCCCAGAACCGCGGTTTGGGGATTGCCCAAGACCGCGTAATCCGCTACGGCCAGGTCATAGGAGGCAACGATAAAATCCTTCACCTTTACCTGGGTCTTGAGCATACGCCGCAGGATATCTTCAAGGCCATTCCGGTTCCTCACCATAAAGGAAAAATTACCCCCATAGGAAAGGGCGATGGTTTCCGAAATCGGATTGAAGCCTTGTTCCAGGGGGAGCCCGGTAAGGCTCTTGATGATGTTCCTGACCGGATCATCCTTTGGCCGGTCAAAGCTGATGCTCTGTTCATTTTGAGCAAAGGCCCGGTAATAAAACCCGCACATCCGGTGATGGATAATATCCAAGAAACGCCGCCAGGTTCGGTCGTAATGGCTGTGGGATCGTTGATACACATAATGGGTGAACTCCAGCGGCATAGGGCCGTTCACCCCCAGGAGGCCAAAACAGTAGGTAAAGATCACCGCGTCAACCCTCTGGATCTTTCCTTCCATAACCTCGGCTATATCATTGGGAGGAAAGTGGAGATAGGGAGTCTGACCAAAGCGGATGTTTTCCTCTGCGGGGTGTTTGGCGTAACCCAGCCGGGGCCGGGAGGGATCGCTTTTTTCCAGCTTCCGCACCAAACCCCAAAAATCAGGAGACCCTTTACCCTGGCGGAGGTTCTGCTCCCAGGTTCGGATCAGTCTTCTAAGGTTTTCCATACCGCGATACATCCCGATTGTTTAGTAAAAAAATGGATCTCCAAAAGGGTATTGATCGGGGTAAAGGACCGTAAGACTTCCACGACGATCTTCCCAAAGATATAGTACCCCAAGCCGGCATACGCGGTTTCATCCAGGGTAAAGGTAATCTTCCAGCCTAATTCAAAGAAAACCGCCCCATTTTTGATAAACCGAAAGGCCATAGGCTCCCTTTCCAAAGAGATGAGGCCCTCTAAAAGACGTTCCGTTTCCTCTTCAGATCGAACCCGATAGGCCCCAAGGAGGGTCTGCAAAGCCTTTAAGGGAAAGTTTCCGTTTTGCCATAACAAGGCGGAAAGATTAAACACAATATGGCTCAGTTTTGAGAAATCCGAAAGCTCCCCTCGCTGAAACAAGGAGTATTCCGGCCTGGTAGGTCGGTTGATAAAAGCCGCGCCCCTGAGGAAGGGGCTATGGGAACTCAGGGAACTTTCCACCGGTAAAAGCAGGGCCAGGTCCCGATTCGTACAGATCGTGTCTGCGGCAAATTGATAGATCGCTTCCTGTTTTCTATCCTGGGCTGAAAAAGAAACAAAGACCTCCGCACCCTCATAGGAACTGCGCCGGGTATTCCGGGAATTCACCAGCCTTTTACGGCGGCGCTGACTGAAGAAATTCTTTTTAGTCTTTTCCGCCAGGGGGTTCTCCTCATAAAAATTATCCGCAAAAAAAAGCGTTTTGTTTTGCTCATTAAAGAATTCTAGGCGCTGAATATGGACTACTTCATAATCCTGGGGTGCAACCTTGTCGGGGACCACATGAAATTGATAGGCCTCCCGCTCAAGGAGGACCCGATCGGCTCGTTTGGCAAAAAGATTTACCGCGGGAACACAGTTTAGCTTGAGAGAGGAGCCTTTGAGAGAAACCAAGGAAGGTTCCCGCCGCTTAAATACCAAGAGCAGTTCTGCGGTTCTTGTAGAGGACGCAAAGGCCTCCTGAAGATTCCCCAGAGTAAAAAACCTAAAAAAAGCAGGATAGGCCCAAAAATTTTGCAGCATCCTGAGACCCAGTACATGACCCTTGAACTGTCCAGGAAGCAGCTTTACCCCGGTGGCCAAAGGCATATCAAAAGTAACTCCCGAAAGGGGGACAAATTTATTCTTTTCCCCACTACGGACATAGAGGTTTAAGGTTTCATGCAGGATCTGACGGAGAAGCAACGAAGCATCCGCTTCTGCCAGATTAATATAAAAGGTAATATGCCCGATGGAACTGGGTGGGATATCTTCCGCTGCAGAGGCGAGTTTTATACGAAGCCCTGCCAAACCTTGGGGGTTATTGATACTGAAATCCGAAAGATTCCGGGTTATATATTCCGCATCTTCTACCTCAAGAGGGGAAAGGGTACTATCTTCCAAAGTTGAAAACCTGCAAGGGGTATTGATGGTGGGAACAAAGGCGTCCAATACCGTCCCCGCCGGAAGGGTGGTCCCAGAGCGCACTTTTTCATTACTGTAATTCAAATCCAGTTCCAATACCGCTCCTGAAGGGATAGGATAGAGCGTACTAGGGGCCACAGAATTTAAAATCGATTCCAATAAATTGGTGTACCCCTCATCAAGTTTTTTTTCCACCCGGGCGGATAAAAATGCGGTCCCCTCCAAAAGGCGTTCAATATAGGGGTCTTCACATTCAAATTCCCCAAGACCCAAACGACCGGCGATCTTGGGAAACTCTGCTGAAAACTCCGCGGATAAATTCCTTAAGTAGGTAAGATTATCACGGTAATAGTCTAAGAGTTCCATTAATAATCCTTAACTCGTGTAACTCAGGCTTGCGTTTCCTGTTTCCATATCCAATCGGGAAATAAAGAGTATCTCCTCGTTCATCTGCCCAGTGATAAGACCGCTGATATGCAGTTCCAGGAGGGAACGCATGGCAGCATCCGCATTGGCAAATTCCACGTTGATGGAATCCGGGACCAGCCGAGGTTCAAAATCCCGAATCTTCTTTTTAATATGCTCTAGAAGACTCTCCCGCTCTGCAGCACTGCAGATCTTGCCGCAGTAATCAGCGATCCCATAACCTAATACGGAATTTTCCACTTCCTCATACCCTTTGAATTCTTCGAGGGACGGATGAGACCGGGAATAAAAAAGCATTTCCAGGTTCCTGAAAATATCATCCTTTACCTGTTTTTCGGTTATGATACTCTGCACTTTCTCTTTTTTTTCATAAGGCTCATCATCGGTTAAACGCTTGAATACATAGGGTTTATACCGGGCCTCTTCTTTTCTGATACTTCCGTGGTTGCTTTCCACGCTTCCCCCGTTTTTAGTATAGGAACGCTCCCCCGGAGGGGAGCGCTGTTCAGTTCATGCCTACCTAGTTATTGGCGATTTGATCGTACGCTGACTCAATGGCCCCGTCTTTAGAGCCGTCGGCCTTGATGGGGGTAACCTTCCAGGTAATTTTCCCGGCCACCAGTTCCACTTCTTCTATGGGCTGCTGAGAGAGGGGATCCGCACTAGAGGTATCAATGGTTTTAACCGTGGTTTTCGCGACCCGGAGATTCTCTAGGGTAACCTCATATACCGGGGTCTGAGTACCGGCGATAACCCGGCAGTAGGCGAATACCGCCTTTCCGATTTTATTGCCATTCATGCAGTAAAGCTGCAGTTTCGGCGTCGCCTTATCCACTGCATGGACAAAAGTAAAGGGAAAAAACTGTCCCCGCCCTGCTACGTCTCCGCTCCGCTGAATGGACACATTCTGCGTAGCGCCATGGGAAAAGGAAATGAGTTCCAACCACTTGTCATGGGCCTTGTCAGTGGCCTGACCTTCGATACCTTCCAACTGTAAAAAATAAACACTTGCCACAATAACCTCCAAAACTATTTTTTAACCGCAAAAAAACATGCGACTTAAAACCCGAATTTATGATCCGCTGGGAACCTTGGTAACCAGACGCAGGGAAGCGGTAAGCCCTTCAAGCTGATAATGCGGCCTGAGGTAAAACCGTGCGGTGTAATACCCCGGCTGTCCTTCCACCGACTCAACTTCCACCTTAGCTTCCGCTAGAGGGTACTTTGCCTTGACCTCTTCCGAGGCATTAGGGTCTCCAGTTACATAATTAGCTATCCAGTTGGAGAGCCAAACCTGCATATCCTCTTTTTCCTTAAAGGATCCGATCTTGTCCCGGACTATACACTTGAGATAATGGGCGAAGCGGCTGGTAGCAAAAATATAGGGAAGCCGTGCAGAGAGGCTGGCGTTGGCAGTAGCCTCCAGGGAATCGTATTCCTGGGGATGATTCACGGTTTGCCCTCCCAGGAAGACCGCGTAATCGGTATTTTTCCAGTGAAGCAGGGGCAAAAATCCGCTTTTTGACAACTCCGCTTCCCGACGGTCGGTGATGGCGATCTCTGTAGGGCACTTCATAGCTACACCACCGTCGTCGGTGGGGAAGGTGTGGGTTGGAAGGCCTTCCACTATACCCCCGGATTCCACTCCCCGGATATTGGCGCACCAGCCATAGTTGGTAAAAGAACGGTTGATGTTTGCCCCCATGGCATAAGCCGCGTTCATCCAGTTGTATTTATTGCTGGCTCCCGCCCCGGTATCTTCCTCAAAATTAAATTCTTCGACCGGATTGCTCCTAGCCCCATAAGGAGTCCGACTCAAAACCCGGGGCAAGCAGAGGGCCACATACCGGCTGTCGTCAGAATCCCGGAAAGAACGCCACGCCGCATACTCAGGGGTTGAAAAGATTTTGGCGATATCCCGAGGGTTGGCAAGTTCCTGCCATGAATCAATATTCAGGATCGTGGGGTCTGCTGCAGAAATAAAAGGCATGTGAGAGGCTGCAGCAATCTGAGCGAGACCTTTCAATATCTCAATATCCGGCGGGGTTTGATTAAAATAAAAATCGCCGATCAAAGCACCAAAGGGCTCACCCCCTGCGGTACCATATTCTTCTTCGTAGAATTTTTTGAATAGAGAACTTTGATCCCAGGCGGTTCCCTTAAACCGTTTGATCTCCTTACCGATCTCCACCTTAGAAATATTCAGGACCCGAATCTTCACCCGTTCCCCGGTGGCGGTGTTCTTTACCAAGTAATCCAATCCCCGCCACGCCCCTTCCAATTTGGAAAAATCCGGGTGATGGATGATAAGGTTAACCTGGGCCGAAAGTTTTTTATCCAATTCCGCAATAATCCCTTCTATGGTTTTAATCGTGTCAGTGGAGATCAATGCGGTATTCTCCAGGGCCTGGCTCACCAGGGTTTTTACTGCGCCCCGCACCGCCAAGGTGGCTTCTTCTGATTTAGGCTTGAACTCCTGGTTTAACAGGCTTTCAAAATCAGATATTACCAGGGTTTCAGGGTTAAGAAGATCCTGTTTTTCCATATCTGCCATACTATACCTTCCTTATTTTTAGTTTGTGGTTTCTGCTGATACATCGCCGGCGGCGTCTACAATACCATCCGCCTCTTTCGCCTTTTGCACCAATGCCTTAAGCAAGGCAGGATCTTTGAGGACCTTGTTCAGGAGATCCTCTGCTCCCTGCTTGCCGTCCATATACGAAAGAAGATTGGCAAGCTGCTGTCGGGCTTCCATAAGCTGCTTTAATCCATCCACTTTGGCGGTAATCGCTGCAGGGGAAAAATCCGCCATGCTTTCAAAGGTCATTTCCACCGGGATGTTTCCTTCTCCGCCTACTACATTGGGAACCGTAAAGGCTACCCGGGGCTTAATCGCCTTGAGGCGGTCGTCGAAATTCTCGCTGTCTATTTCCAACAACTGTCGGTCCTCCACCCGGGCCGGAGGCTCCGCAGGTTTACCCGAAAGATCCGACATAACCCCCATAACGAAAGGCAAATCGACCTTTTTCTCTGTACCGTTCAGTTCAACATCATATTCGATCTGAACCCGAGGCGCCCTGTTTTTTGCAATAAACTTTTGACCGCCGCTACTTGAAGCCATTTTGTATCTCCTTGTCTGTATCTAACTATTTCCGGTTATTCCGGTTTAATACCCAAAATATCCCGTCCCCGCGGGATGGCATCAGGCACTATATCCTCAAGCAATTCCATAAAACTCATCTCGGAAAGACGCAAGGCCCGGTTTATCAAATGAGGAATAGGACTATTAGGCTCCTGCACTTGAAAATACTCGGCTCCTTTTTTGAGCAGCACCAGCGCCTCTGCCCGAGTAGTGGCATGATAAGAAAGAAGGGATATCTTTTCCCCTGCAACAGCAGGAACACTGCGTTGGAGTCCAGACTCGGAAGTCCCTTCCTCCTCTAGGGTCTCTTCAGAAGGGGATCCCAGAGAGTCATCAAGGTAAGACGTATAAAAGGTAGTCAAGCGGTTCAACTCATGATTCAAAGCGGACAGATCCAAGCTATAGGATCCCTTCATCTTACCGTTCATTTCATCACAAAGCGCTACGATGAGGGCCTGTCCTTCCTTGACTAGGGCCGCCTGCTTCTCAATTTCCGCTTCCCCTACGTTCATCATTTCCGCCCGTAGGAGTTTTGGGTCCAGGGCCTTTTCATCGCTCACCTCAATCTCCTTGAGGGAAATAAGGAGATCCCGTAGGGTATACTTGAGGGATGGAACCAGGCGGACTTCTCGAAACCGAGGAATAAACATAATCGGATCGTTTATAGATCCTTCCTGGGGAGAAAGCATGGAAAGAATGTTCAGCCGTTCCAGGGGGTCTTCATCATAGTCTGGATCAAGCTGAGGATAAAAAGAGTCCCACAGTTCTTTTACCAGAAACACCAGCAGCTTGAGGCCCGATGTCAGTCCTCCAAGACCTTCGGTGATGGCCTCGGCGATCACCAGATATACGGCAACTCGGAGGTCCCGGGTTTTCTTCCACAACTCAAGGCAATTTTTTCTGAGTTTTTTCCAGTCAGGTTCCCGTCCCTGACTCTTGGATTCCCCCATAAAACTGTCAGGAACTTCCACCGCCAAGGCTTCTAACTCCAGGTAGAGGGGATCGTATTCCACGTTCTGCCCTGCAGGATGCTCTCCCTCAAAGACTACGCTTAATTCCTCAGCATTGATCATGCGAACTCCTTACCACTTTATTACCGCTTTGTTACACTTTATTACACTTTATTACACTTTATTGTATTATCGTATTTTTACTTGTATTATATTATAATTTTTTTGTCAAGGATATTGAGGATCATTTTGGGACTGATGATGCAGTTAAAACCGATATTTTACCCCGAGCGTAGGGGCAATGGATAAGGTTTTACCGTAACCGAGATTCCCGAATTCCACACTGGCCCAGAAGGTGAAGGAATTAAAGTAGTAATCAAATTCCGGGGTCAGGCTGAAATAGCCGAAGGATTCTTTTGCTTTGAAGGCTAGTTCTGCGTAAAACTGATCCTGCAGAAAGTTGATGGCCGCTTCCATACCATCACAAGCAACATCCGGGATGAGGATGAAATTGACGGTAGCCTTGAAGCCTAACCAGAACGGGGTAGTATAGGCTGCTGTTACATCAAGGCCGAAAAGCACATCCCCGGCTCCCCACATACTATAGGTCCAGGGAAAACCCACGGCCAGGGAAACATCCCCCAGCGGGAGCAACATACCATAACCGACTTCAGGCTTGAGCGTGCCGCTACCCCTGCCGCTGTCCTCTTCAGGGTTAATGAGGATATCATTTTCATTGTGGACGGTGAAGAGAAGCACCCCAAGAGAAGACAGTGGGAGATGGGCAGCGATTCTTTCTTCTGAAAAGAACAACTGGGGAAAGGGCTTGGTAAGGCAGAACGTGTACTCCCCTTTCACATACAGATCCACGAGCCCGAAGGAATGATCGTATGAAACTAAAGGGGTAAGAAAATAATCCTCTGTATCCGTATCCCACAGATAAAAGCCGTCTCCATAGAGGCCAAGGTTAAGACCGATCTTATCTGCCATAGCATGACTGCACAACGATAAGATAAAAAAAATACAAACCAATTTTCTCATCATAATTGCGTATGAGTCTATACCATAACTAATTGCATGTAAAGTAAGCTGAAGTCCCGTGAACATGCCGAAATGCCTCATTTAGAAAAAGGTAACTTTAAGCCGCCGGCTCACTGCCTGAAGGAAGCTGGGCGGCGACGGCGTCCCGCAACGCGAGGACAGCCTTGCTGACATGGTGCTGAAGCCTCACCGGATTGTAAAGCCCGTAAAGCCTTGAGAGTTGCGCTTTTACTTCGGAAGAGCGCGCGTCCGATTCCATGAGCTGCTGATAGGGGCAGCGCGGCGCGTCATATTTTTTTATCTCTTTGGAATCGGTTTTTATTTTGCTTTCGAGCTTCGCGGTCGGCATGAAAAAAGTGAGCAGCGGGACAAGGTCGCGGTATACGGCGGCAAGGCGCTCCTGCGGGACATTCCCTTCGAGGCGGTCGTACCCGATATACTCACGAACAACGGATCCGTTGTTCTGCTCCACACAACAAGTATCGTTTTTTGGGTGGTCTCTTGAACGGATGAACGAGACAGGGCAGGATGGATTACGCTGCCAGTCGGAGACCAGATGGTTGATAAATGCATTGCCGGTATCGCGGTGAAACGCTCTAAGAGGGAAGGGAAGGTCACTGTGGATATCCTTAAGAGCCAGGAAAGTTCAGGTATGGGCCTTGTTGAGGAGGGAATATAGGCAAATCCATCCTGAGGCGACGTCCGTGGCGGTGAGCGTGGGGATATATATTGGCCTCTAGTAGTTTATCCGCAGTGGTGGCGGACTTTAGTCCGACGCTCCTGTTAAGGATACGCGGGGCGTACTTCCGGTTGTCTTGATAAATTCGTTCAGGATAGCCGACTTCTCTTTCAGTCCGACTTTCTGGTAGCGTGAATTCTCTCTGCCTGGTAAGCGATTTTTTTCTTTACATGGTTAACCCCATATTGACCTCCGATAACTGTCGCTACCGGATAGTCTACCTTGATGTGGGTTACATTTTTGATGAGGCATCGCGCATGCTCGACAAAAAACAGAAATGTGTTTAAACTATATCTATTATGCTGGATTACAGTGCCTATATCGCGGATTGGCCGGATATGCCCTATCCGAATTTTATTGGGTGGTTCAATGCCCTCGAAGAGCGCTGGCAAGACAAGACCGCCATTTTGTATCGTTCCGGGAAGCAGCAGGAATTTACCACCTGGTCCTTCAGGAAACTGGGGGCCGAGTGCCGGCGCATAGGCCGTGGCCTCCTCGCCGCAGGCCTGAGTAAGGGCGACCGGGTGGCCCTGTGGGCGGAAAACCGGCCTGAATGGATGGCGGTCTGGCTGGGTGCAGCGATTGCCGGACTGATAGTGGTCCCCATTGATTTCCTCATATCCGAAGCAGAATGTAACAACATCCTGAACATAACCAAGGCCAAGGCTTTTTTTTATTCCGCTCGAAAACAAGCCTTTGCCAAGACCCTCCTTTCCCAGGGGATTTCCCTCCATGTCAGGGTTTGTCTCAGCGGTGAAGGGTCTGATTCCTATGAGCAATTCGGAGTCGATGCAGACCGCCAGGCCCTGCCCCAGGTGGAGGATATCGCGGAACAGGATCCCGTATCCATCGTCTTTACTTCCGGGACCACCGGCTTTGCCAAAGGGGTAACCCTACACCACAAGGGGATCATTGCCAATTCCAGCGCAGCGATACAGTCCTTGCGCGCCTATGAGACGGATGTGTTCATCAATGTCTTACCCCTGCACCATACCTATCCTACCACCTGCTCTTTCATCTCTCCCCTTTCAGTAGGAGCAGCCATCATCATTGTGGAGAAGCTGGTAGGCAAGGTGGTAGTGGATGATATCCGGGACGCGGGCGGGACCTTCCTCATCGCCGTACCCCTGCTTTACGACAAGGTGATGACCGCCATTGATCAGGGCTACCAGAAACTCCCCGCGCTGCTCCGCTTCCCCCTCAATGGTTTACGGAAAATCGCCCTGGACCAGGCTAAGAAGGGCAATTACCAGTTCGGCCAAGGGGTCTTTCGGTTTATCCGCAAGAAGGCGGGCCTGGCCTCGATCCGGATCATGGTTGCCGGCGGCGGCCCTTTGAGCCCTAAAACCGCGGATTTTTTTGATTCCCTGGGCTTTAACATGGTGCATGGCTATGGGATGAGCGAGAACAGCCCCCTTATTAGCGTCAACACTCCCTGGCATAAGAACAATGTGTCTGTGGGGTTGCCGGTTAAATACACGGATGTACAGATTATCGATAAAAACGAGGAAGGTATCGGTGAAATCGTCGTAAAATCCCCCTCCCTCATGCTGGGGTACTATAAAAATCCCGAGGCCACTGCAGAGACTTTCACCTCAGAGGGGTATCTTAAGACCGGGGACCTGGGGTACCGAGATGAACAGGGTTTCATCTACATCAACGGCAGGAAGAAAAACCTCATCGTCAGTTCCGGCGGAAAGAACATCTATCCTGAAGAGATCGAGGCTCATTTTGATGGTTCCCGGGTTATTGGGGAGATGCTCATTCTGGGAAGGAAGGAACAGGAATTCGGAGGGGAGCGGATCTTTGCGGTGGTGGTCCCCAATAAGGAAGCCCTGGGGCTAGACTATCCAGGACAGGAACTGGATGAGGCATTCCTCACGGTAGTGGTAAAGAAAGAGATTGAACGGGTGAATCGCGGTTTGGCGGGGTATAAAAAAATAGCGGACTTTACCCTGCGGCATGAACCTTTTGAAAAGAATGCCCAACAAAAAATCCGACGTTTTCTGTATAAAAGTTACGAGCATCCCCCAACTGAAGCCTCCTCGCAAGAAGTACTGCCAGGGGTGTAGTTTTTCCTGGGACTCCCGCTCCTAGACCGTTTCCCGGGGCTTTTTGGCCCCTGGATCATGCCTGTATGAGCCAATCCGATGGCTTTACCGGGAGCCGGTATTAAGCGTATACTGAAACAAAACACCATTAGAGCGAAAGAGGTAAACTAATGAAAGGACCGGTATTAGTGGTTTTAGCTGCGGGTATGGGGAGCCGTTACGGCGGCCTCAAGCAGGTGGAGCGGATCGGACAGGGGGGAGAGGCGCTTTTGGACTATTCGATCTTTGATGCTCTCAGATCGGGATTTGAAAAGATAGTATTCATCATCCGCCATGATATAGAAAAGGATTTTAAGGAACTGGTACTCAGCCGTATGGCCTCCATCCGCTATGAGCTGTGTTTTCAGGAACTGGACAGCCTCATTCCCCCAGAGGTCTTTAATCAGGCGAAGCAGGCAGGGAGAACCAAGCCTTGGGGCACAAGCCATGCCCTGCTCTGTGCGGCCCCGTTTATTGACGCCCCCTTTGCGGTGATCAATGCAGATGATTTCTACGGCAGAGCGGCTTTCACGGTTATGGGTACCTACCTGGCCTCCCCTCACCTGACCGAAGGGGCCATCGTACCCTACTGGTTGGAAAAAACCCTAAGCCCCCAAGGTACGGTTACCCGGGGGGTTTGCGTGATACAGGGGGGGTATCTTGAATCCGTGCAAGAGCTGACCGCGATTGCCCAAGAGGGCAGCCGGATCGTCAATACCTCAGGGGATGGGGCAAAGCAGGAACTTGCCCCGGATACGCCGGTATCCATGAACTTCTGGGGTTTCCCACCGAGTATATTCCCGGATCTGCGCCGTTATTTCGATGCGTTTCTCACGGCCTCCGCAGGGCAGCCCAAGCAGGAGTGTTACCTTCCCATGGCCGCTGATTGGTTTATCAAACACAAGCTCCTTAAAATCCGGGTCCTCCCTGCGGATGCTCCCTGGTTCGGGGTTACCTACCAGGAAGATCGGAGAGTGGCCATGAACCGTATCGCCGAATTGACCGCCCAGGGCGTATACCCTGCCTCACTCTGGAATTCCTAATGATCTGCTGCCCTAAGAGACGAGAAGTCAGGGCTCGTTTCCCCAGTCTTAGTCCTATGCTGGTCCTGTTTTGGGTAGGGCTAAACAGCCTGTCCTGTGCTTTCTTTGAATCGACTACGGCGATACTGTGGACCGATAGGCCCGAGTTCGCTCTCTATGCGGAGTATTTTAATTCCAGCCAAGAGCGCTATAAGATCGAAACCCGGTACTATGCATCCCCGGCACAACGATTGACCGAAACCACTGAATCCCCGGATATCGTGGTGGGAAACTGGTTGAAAAGCGTTTCTACCCGCAATTTGTTTAGACCCCTCAATAGTTTTTTTTCCCAGGATCGGATATCAAAAACCGCTTTTTATTCCCGCCTCCTGGATTCAGGTAACATTGAAAATAAACAGTACTTGTTTCCTGTAGCCTTCAATATCCCTGCCATTGTATGTGCTGGGGCTAATAGCTCATTACTTTCCAACCCCTTTACCATTACCTTTGAGGAACTCAAAGCCCTGGGAACCAGGTACAATATGGAGCAAAACGGTATATATTCCCGGATGGGCTTTTCCCCTGCATGGAACGATGAATTCCTTTTTGTGGCGGCCACCCTTTTTAATGTCTCCTTCAGGGAGGCGGATCCCCTAGCCTGGGATCCGGAAGCCTTGGACCAGGCTATCACGTACCTGCGGAACTGGACCCGGGAGTCCAATACCAGTATCCAGGCAGAGGATGAGTTTGTCTTTAAATACTGCTATGATCCTCCTGCCAAACTCGCCGCTTCAGGACGGATCCTGTTTACCTACATGAACAGTGCTGACTTTTTTACCTTGCCCCAGGAAAGCCGGGTCAACCTGGATTTTCGCTGGATCGCAGAACAAGATACTATTCCCCTCTTTGAAAAGACCGTGTATTACGGAATTTATAAGAAGGGAAAGGCAAAAAAGGCCGCTACTGCTTTTACCCAATGGTTTTTTCAAGCCGAAACCCAGCAGATGCTCTTGGAAATCAGCAGAAATCAAGGGATCCATGAGACCCTTTTTGGCATCAGCAGTGGTTTTTCTGCCCTGCGAACCGTTACAGAACAGATCTTTCCCCAGTTTTATCCCAGTCTTTTGGGACACACTCCGCCTGATGGCTTCCTGTTCCCCCCTCATATTCTGCCCCAGCATTGGAACACCCTTAAGGAACAGGTCATTCTGCCGTATCTATTGGACCGGATCCGGCAAACCGGAGAAACAGTACCTCGCCCCTTGGAAAGACGGGTCAATGAGTGGTATCGAATCAATAATTTCTCTCCTAGCCCCCAGAGGGCGTTTTAAGGGGCATGATTATCCTATAAAAAATACCCTAATATGAGCTAAATTGGTATCTTATGTCATTGACAGTGCAGTGAAATGCGTTTTATAGTAATTATAATGAATGCTTTAAGTAGGCAACAGATAACAACTTACTATGAACGTTATAAAACCGATGAAGTTCTTTTTACTAAAGAAATACTTGAGGTTACGGGACTCTTAGCCAAGCAAGTATGTTTGAAATGTATGGGGAAGTTATGGCCTTGTATTATTTATGCTGCTTCTCTGGAGATGGTGAAGGTCTTGGTGAATACCAAATCAGGGTTAATGCAAAGCCTTCAAGAGGCTAACCAAGTAGCGAATATTAGGTTTTGTTTTAAAGGAAATGAAGGAGAAGATCCGATAATCTTCTTTGTTGCTGTCCGATCTACCGGGTATACTCTTTATGGCGGTTCGAAAGATACTGCTTTGGTTAACCTGCAATTTGCCCAGCAAGCCCCGGATTATTTAATCGGAATCCTGGGACGGATTCTGGATACCACCGCAAACACCCAGCCTACTTCCAAGCGGCGGGGAGAGCGGATCCTTATCACCAGTGAAACCCAGCGAAACCTTGGCCTCGTGTCCAAGGAGACATCTGTTTCTGTTCAAGGAGTGCCACGGCAGTGTATATTACGGGATATTTCGTTCTATGGCGCTAAAATCGTCATCATGGGGCTGGCTAATTTTTTGAATGATCGGGAGGCGGTTCTCCGTATAGACTTTGAAGAACCTCGGGAAAGTTATTTCTTAAAAGGGAAATTTCTCCATTCGGAAACCGTGGAAGGCCGAAAGGACCTGGTGGCCATGGGGATGTCTTTTTATAATGAGCTGATCCCTATGAAGTATAAAATACGAATCAATATGTATATCACCCAGGTCCGGGCCATTAATCGGACCGATCAAGTTGTAACGTCGGTTCAGGATGCTCCAGAGGCAGCTCCTTATGATCAAGATATGGTGGCGGAGCATGAAATTACTGAGACTCAAAACCCTAGTACGTTGTAAAGCGTATTTTAAAGTTTTGATAGTAACCATAGTGTAGCAGCGGTCTATATTCCCCGATTACCTACCTTTTTAGGGGTGATTGTATATGAACAGAGAAAAACCACTCGACCTCCGAATAAGTCCACAGTGTAAAGAAAAGATTGTGTTTTTATCGGTCCCTGAGTCCTTACGGGGGCCGATTGAAAGTCTATCCTCAGACCCGACTGGAATGGCTTTTACCATTGATCCTGCTATTCCGCTTCCCGTAGAACTGGCGCCAGGAGTAGAGGTCTTGAACCTTGAAGACCTTTCCTGGGAGATGATCCTCGCAGGTATGATACGGGTGCTTGCAGTGGATCCTCAAGGAACGCATGCCCGTTACTACCGTGGCTTTGTTCTGGCGGTTAAGCCGGATATTTTGACCGAATTTACCACTGCAGCGCGGCTCAAGGCTCATAACGGGGATTATGATAAGGCCCTTGAAATTATCGGTCTTTTGGAAGGGCTTTTTCCCGACTTACCGGTGCTGCTCCTCAACCGGGCGCTGATTTTGGAAGAACAGGCCCATGCTCGGGGAGATCCTGCAGAGGCACAGGATGAAGCTTATAAAGCGTACCAAGCAGTACTGGATCTGCACCCTCCTTTTCCCCCAGGGATATTTAACGCTGCTTTTTTCTTTATGAAGTGCCGGAACTTTGAAGCGGCCCGTCGTTGCTTTCAAACCTATCTCCATGTGGGAGATGAGCCTGAAAAACAGGAACAGGCAGCCCGCATCCTGGAAGAAATTCAAAGTCATAACTTGGACGACGCCCTGTTCCGAGAAGCCCATGAGTGCATTCGGGAAGATAACCCAGCCCAGGGGCTTTCGAAGATTGGGAAGTTTCTTGAACGTCATCCCCAGGTCTGGCATGGCTGGTTTCTCCTCGGCTGGGCCTTGAGGAAGCTGGGCCGTTGGCATGATGGGATTGGAGCCTTTAGAAAGGCCCTAGAATTGGGAGGGAATACCAGCGATACCAGGAACGAACTGGCTCTTTGTTTGATGGAAAGCGGCGATTGGGAAGCAGCCAGGAAAGAGCTTAAAGCAGCCCTTTGGGAAGAGCCTGAAAACGTCAAGAGCATTTCCAACCTGGGGATCCTGGCCCTTAAAACCGGAAACCTCCAAGAGGCTGGAGGATTTTTCCGCACCCTCCTGGAATTAGACCCCCAGGATCCAGTGGCCCAGGAGTATTTTAAGGGTTGCGGTCCTCTGGATGGCTAGTGCTTTTAGGATTCAGGACCCTTTTGAGAGGGCCAATACGTACTTTCTACGGGATACTACCAGGGATTGGAGTTCTGCTAACATGGACTTGTCCACTTCTTCGGCGATGGGGAAAATGTACTTGACCGTTTCTTCGGTGTACCGGTCGATAAATTGGGTGTTCACCACAAAGCCCAGGGCTATCATATTGGAAATGCGATCCGCTACCTTGAGGGTCTTGGCGTAGCGGGAACCGCTTTCCAGGATCCGGGTGAGAAACTCCGGCTTGGTTTCACCCTGGAAACGGGTAACTTCGAGGACCAGGTCATACACCGCAGGGCTCTCATAATCCACAGATAAAAGGAGGTTATGATTGAACTCCGGCACATCCTCAATGAGATCGTGGACAATCGATGCCTTGAGGAGCACTGAATCCACATACCCATAGTCAATGAGGGTGGCCATAGTATCCAGTTGGTGCCTAAACATATTACCCCCTCCTTCCCGTACTTTACCTATGAGCGCCGTGGCAAGCTGCATATACGGGGCAAGATGGGTTCCATTAAGCCGCAGCATCTCCTCGGTGGTCATGGCAAGGGCTCCTGATCCTGCCCGGAGGGGGGTATATCCTTGAACAAATCCCTCATATAGGATGCTAGCTTTTCGGTCCGCTCCAAGGCATCCGTGAGTTTCACCTGCTCCCCTTTCACCATATCCGGCGGGGCGTTTTTCAAAAAATGCTCATTCCCCAGTTTTCCTTGAAGACCGGCGATAAAGGTCTGGTCCTTGGCCAGGTTTTTGGTAAATTTCCGCTTCAAGATCTCCATATCCACTGCCTCGGCAATATACACAAAGGCTTCAAACCCAGAACCCACCAGGCCAATGGAACCGGAGGGCCTGGTCCGGGCGGGTCCAGGCCCTTCAATGCGGATCTTTCCTATACCTGCCAATAATTGCATCAATTCCTTGTGTTCTTTAAGAAAAAGTCCAGAAGCGCCGCTAGAACGAAGCCGAACCAAGACGGAGATTTTCTTTTCCGGGGGAATCGTACATTCGCTCCGCAAAGTCCGGACCATACGAACCAGTTCCTGCAGCAGGGCAACGTTCTGTTCCGTGTCAGGATCATTCCGTTTTTCTTCATATACCGGATAGGGGCTGGTCATGAGCAGCCCTTGGGTATGAGGGACTTGTTCGTAAATGGCTTCGGTGATAAACGGAAGCAGGGGATGGAGGAGCCGCAAGGATTCGGTGAGCACCGAAAGGAGCACTGTAGTGGCCCGATCCTTTTCAGCATCATCCCCGGTACGCAGGGATACTTTTGTTGCCTCGACATACCAGTCACAGAAGTCGCTCCAGAAATAATCGTACGCCGTAGTTGCCGCATCATTGAAGCGGTATGAGAGGAAGGCTTCGGTCATGGTCTTCGCCGCCCGATTAAGCCGGCTGTAAATCCAGCGGTCCACCGGATTGAGCTGGGGATGCTCCACAAGGCTCCGGTGTTCCAGGTTCATAAGGATGTAGCGGCTGGCATTCCAGATCTTATTAGCAAATTTGGAGCCCAGTTTAAAGGATTCTTTATCTACTAAAAGGTCTTGGCCCTGGGCGCATAAAAAAGCCAAGGTAAACTTGAGGGCATCTGCGCCGAACTGGTCTACCAATTCCAAGGGATCCAAGCCATTCCCGAGGGTCTTGCTCATCTTGCGGCCCTGTTTATCCCGCACTAAGCCGTGGATAAAGATGTCCCGGAAGGGAACCTTTCCGGTAAACTCAAGCCCCGCCATGATCATCCGGGAGACCCAGAAGAAGATGATGTCATAGGCGGTTACCAGGGCGGAGGTTGGGTAAAACCGATGCAAATCATTAGCTTGCCTAGCTTCAGCTTGTACTACCTCAGGCCAGCCCAGGGTGCTGAAGGGCCACAGCCAGCTTGAAAACCAGGTATCCAGCACATCCGGATCTTGGGTGAGCCGTGCTTCCCCGCAGTGGGGACAGGCATCTGGATCCTGACGGGCCACGATGGTGTTACCGCAGGAAGGACAATACCACGCGGGAATCCTATGCCCCCACCAAAGCTGTCGGCTCACACACCAGTCCCGGATATTTTCAAGCCAATGCTGGTAGGTGTTTTCCCATTTCCTGGGGTAAAAGACCAGTTCTCCCCGCCGCCAGGCAGCCAGGGCCTTTTCCGCCAAAGGCTGCATTCGTACAAACCACTGCTCTGAAAGAAAGGGTTCAATCACCGTATGGCAGCGGTAACAATGGCCCACCCCATGGGTGATGTCTATCTCTTTTACCAAAAAGCCCGCTGCCTTAAGGTCAGAGAGGACCCTTTCCCGGGCAGCTTTCAAGGTCAACCCCCGGTATGGCTCAGGAACCTGATCGTTGAACTTGCCATCAGGGGTGATGATGGAGATCACCGGAAGCTTGTGGCGTTTCCCCACTTCCCAGTCATTAGGATCATGGGCAGGGGTGATCTTCAGCGCACCGGTACCAAAGGAACGGTCCACATAGGTGTCAGCCACCACCGGGATCAGGCGATCCGTGAGGGGAAGGCGCAAGCGTTTTCCGATGAGGCCGTGGTAGCGGGGATCCTCTGGGTGGACCGCCACTGCGCTGTCTCCCAGCATGGTTTCAGGTCGAGTGGTGGCTATTACCAGGCCTCCTTGGGCAGGGTCTCTCGTCTTTTCTTCAGGGTAGAAGATATGGTACAGCTTCCCTGGCAGGTCCTCATGCTCCACCTCATCATCAGAGAGGGCAGTCCCGCAAGAGGTACACCAATTAACCAGGTAGTTTCCTTTGTACAAGAGCTTTCGTTCATACAGGGACACAAAAACCTCCCGTACCGCTTGAGAAAGACCCGTATCCAGGGTAAACCGTTCCCTTGACCAGTCCACACTGGCCCCCATCCGGGCGATCTGTCGGGAAATAATCTGGTGGTACTCTGCCTTGAGTTCCCAGGTTTTCTGGATGAATACGTCCCGGCCCAGGTCGTGGCGGCTCTGCCCTTGGGCCTTGAGCCGCTTCTCAACCACATTTTGCGTGGCGATCCCTGCATGATCCGTACCGGGGACCCACAATACGGGCACACCCCGCATACGATGAAACCGGATAAGGATGTCCTGGAGGCTTATATTGAGCCCATGCCCGAGATGCAGCATCCCCGTTACGTTAGGGGGAGGAATCACCATCACATAGGGGGGCTTTTCGCTTTCTCCCTGGGGCGTAAAAGCCCCCTGTGCTTGCCACTGAGTGTAGATCCGATCTTCAAAAGACCGGGGGTTAAAGGATTTTTCCAGTTCAATCTTATGCAGTGTAAGTCCTTTCATAGCATTGCCTTCATTTACTCGTCCTCATGGTAACTGCGATCATCAGGTATGTTTCTCATGCTGCTGCATTTTCATAGTACAGATAATACTTGATTGCCTAATACTGTGCAACAAGCCCCTGCTGAGGGAGCTACACCCTGGATTCCAGTTCTATGGGGCTTGATAGTCTGAAATTAAGATTCCTTGACTATATTTATAACAGCAATGATAATTATTATTAAGTAGGGTAAAAATTTCAGTGGAGAGGTAAATCACTGAGAAATCGGCATCTTGCAAGCCAAGCTTTGGTTTTAAAAGATGCCTACTACTATATGTATATGGAGAGATTATGGAAAAAAATCCGAATTACAAACCAGTCCATGCTACAGAAGACTGTGATGTTTACTGTAGTATATGCAACAAGACGGTTCATATTACCAAGGGAGAAGAGATTCCCCTTTGTTGCGGTAAATTGATGGAAGTCCTTGATTAAGGGGTAACCACCACACACCAGACGGGAAAACCAAGCCCTGGAACTATCCAGAGAGACGGTAAGCTATGCCGGGGACGGGAGTTGAACCCGTACCCCCTTGCGGGGAGGGGATTTTAAGTCCCCGGTGTCTACCATTCCACCACCCCGGCATTTAAAAATAAACACTGCTTCAACAGCCTATGTAACGTATATATACTTACCCGGTATTCAGAATAAAGTCAAGAGGGTAAAAACCCCATGAGCTTTATTCTGAGCCTGAACAGCGTCAATTGATATTACCTCCCCTGGTGTGCTATAGTGTATGAATAGACACATCAAACGGCATCATGGAGCGTGTTGCGTCCGCCTGTGCTTTCCGTATGGGCTAGGGAGAAGGTATTTTTTTCGGAAAAGCGCTTCCGAAAGGCCACGGTTGTTCTTTTACCGGTGAAAAAGGGGCTCTCATATCCTTTTTTAAGGAGGAAAAATGAACCAAGAATATACCTTTATCTTTGATAAAACCCCATCTCGTGTCCGGATTCAAGAGCACTTTCCCCTGATTGAGCGGATATGTGCGGATTTCGAACAGGTAAGCAGGAGCCCCCTTGGTCAAGTTTTGCTGGTTTGTGATGAGCACACCGAATATATGGCCCAGGACATCCTGGGTATGCAGGAGCTGCCTCGGTGTGTATTACCTCCGGGAGAAACTGCCAAGCATTGGATGTCGGTTGAGGCCATCCTGGGGGCTGCAAAAGAGGCTGGGCTGGGACGGGACGGGCTCTTTATCGGCCTGGGCGGAGGGATGGTAAGCGACTTGACCGCCTTTGCTGCTTCGATTTATATGCGGGGAGCCGGGCTTTGTCTGGTATCCACCACCCTCCTGGGTATGGTGGATGCTACAGTGGGGGGGAAGACGGGGTTTGACCTCTTTGGCATGAAAAACCTGGCAGGAACCTTTTATCCTGCGCCCCTTATCTATATGCCCTTGGACAGCCTTCTAGGTTTGCCCGAGGCCGAATGGAAGTCCGGCATGGGGGAACTTATCAAGACCGCAGTGTTGGACGATACCGAGGGCTTATGGGAGCGCTTGAGGAGCCTACCACCTGGTGGAAAGCCGAACCTCAAAGATCGGGTATTCCAGGATAATATCCTTGCCTGTATAGTCCAGGCAGTGCGCATCAAGGGCCGGATCGTGGAGGCGGATCCAAAGGAAACCGGCGAAGAACGGGTGCGCTTAAATCTGGGTCATACCTTTGCCCATGCCTTGGAATCCGCAGTGGGATTGGGGCAAGTATCCCACGGCGAGGCTGTTGCCTGGGGTATGGTCCGGGCCTGCGAGCTGGGGTATGCCTTGGGCATTACCCCTCGGGATCGGGGAAGGGCAATCACCAGTCTCATCAAAGGCTGGGCCTATGAAACCAGGGTGCCCTATCCTCTCCTTGAAGAACCGGGAAAGACCGAGGCTTTTATGAGGGCTTTGGAAGGGGATAAGAAAAAAAAGGCAGGGAAACTCAGGTTTATCGTTCCCTGTACCCAGGGTGTACAGGCGGTCTTTGCAGAGGCCATAGAAGCGGGTTTAGTGGAACGCATCATCAGCGGTGCCTGAATAGAGTAGATCAACTCAGAAGTAAAGGACGTATTTATTAGCTGTTTATCGTATAAGCATAAGATGAGCATACCGGCGTTGTGCTGTTTAGGCCTGTTTCTGGTATGGGGAACGCCGGTTTTTGGACAAACCCCTGCGCCGGAGCAGAAAACCGGGGAAGCTGCCTCGGTTGAAACGGAGCCTGCTGAGGTTTTTTACCTAATAGACACGATTCGTTTTGATATACAGGGCCGTACCCGGCCTTTGGCGTTGCTGGATGCGGGGAAGTTTCAAAAAGGGGAACTGCTTCGGGGCGAGGAAGGCCTGGCCTACTTTATCAAAGATAAAACCCAGCTTCTCCTCAATCAGCGGGTCTTGGACGAGGTACATATTGACTATGCCCTAGGGAAAGCGGATGAGCAGGGCCTTATCCCGGTGGACCTTTTGGTAAGCGTTACGGATACCTGGAACATTATCGTGCTTCCCCGGCCCCAATACGATGATAATAGCGGGTTTGAACTTACCCTCAAGGGCCGGGATTATAATTTTCTGGGTACCATGAATGCCCTGCGCATCGATCTTGGGTACCAACGAAACACCGATGAGGAGAATTCCCTGGTGTTTGAGATTGATTCAGATACGCCCTTTAATGCCTTTGGGTATGCCTTTAATCTCAACTTTGACCATACCTTTTCCTATACCTTTGATGAGCCCCTGTACTATAAGAACACCACCGGCGTTTCTATGGAACTGCCCTATTACTGGACGGCCTTTACCTTTGGATTTGAAGAAGCCGCGGCGATTCATGAAGAAAATGAAGATGAGTACAAGCCTGCCTATGGGGATCGGGATGACTGGTATATGTCCAGCGAGCTGTACGCTTCCTGGAAAATCCCTACCCGCCTGGCGGTGCATACCTTTGGAGAACTGACTTATACCCCTAAGGTAGCGGGAAAGCTTATCTATCCTCAAGAAAACCTGGAATACTTTAGACAAGGACCGACCGTCACCTTGAGCCATAATCTGGGTTTTGGCCGGATAGACTGGATCGGCAATTACCGCAACGGTTTGGAAGCTGCGGCGGATAATGCCTACCAATATAACTTCTATAGCCAGGGCTGGGAAAAGACCCTGTCCCTTACGGTGGAAGGCCACCTGCCGGTGAAGGATTTTTTTGGTATTTCAGGCCAGGTTCGGTATCGGCATTGGTTTGATGATACTCAGGATGCGGGGGACGCGCTTCGGGGTATGCTGGATAAATCCGTTCATGTGCCCTATATGGTTTCCCTGAATCTTGATTTCCCCTTTCGGATCTTGCGCTTTACCCCTTCTCAATGGCTGGACAACCGGAAGTTCCGGTTGTTTAACTTTGAACTGCACCTATCTCCCTTTATGGACGCTGCTATCATACCGGCTCCCCAGGTGCTCCTTACGGGCGGACTGGAATGCATTGTTTTCCCGGAGGTTATGCGGAGCCTCTATCTCCGGGTGAGCATGGGCTGGAACCTGATGGAAGCGCTGGAGACGAAGAGCCTCCCCCGCGGCGCTAACCGGGAACTCTTCATCGGTATTGGGCACCATTATTAAGGTAAGGTGCGATGAAATACTAAGGGTCCGGGAAGGAACGGGAATTTTCACGAATTATTCGGATACATGAGCGTTCATTCGCGTAATGGCGGACTAGAGGGCCCGGCGGACTTTTTTCTTTTGTTGAACTCCCGTTAAACCCTAAGCCCAGAGCTTTCTGATGGAGGATCGGGGCATAGAAGGTTCGTAGGGTTCTGCGGGGCTGTCCCTGAGCCATGCGGGGTTAGCCCCGAGTCCGTCAAACGCATGTTTTTAAGGTAAGGAGGATAGAGAAAACCATGGCCTATATTGGGATTATTGGAACTGGGTATGTGGGCTCTGTTTCCGGGGCGTGTCTTGCGGATTTTGGAAACTTCGTCACCTGTGTAGACAAGGATGCGGAGAAGATCCGTTCCTTACAACAAGGGGTGATTCCTATTTTTGAACCTGGCCTTGATGCGGTGGTGGAGCGCAATGTCCGAGCAGGGCGATTACAGTTTACCACGGATCTGGGTTCCACGGTTAAGACCCATCAGATTGTGTTTATCGCGGTGGGCACTCCCCCGGCAGAAGACGGCAGCGCGGACTTACAGTATGTGGAAGTCGCAGCCCGGGAAATCGGTCAGGCCATGGAAGGGTATACCGTGGTGGTGGATAAGAGTACGGTCCCTATTGGCACGGGTCGGAAGGTGGCTCAATGGATTGGGGAGGAGTTGCAGAAACGGGGTCGAGATATACCCTTTGAGGTGGTTTCTAATCCCGAATTCCTGCGGGAAGGGTCGGCGGTCTATGATTTTACCCATCCGGATCGGGTGGTCATCGGGACCGAAGGAGAAACCGCTCGGAAGATCATGAAGGATGTGTACCGTTCGCTGTACCTCAATGAAACGCCCTTTATCGAGACTAATCTTGAATCTGCGGAAATGATCAAATATGCGGCTAATGCGTTTTTAGCGGTAAAAATCACCTTTATTAATGAAATTGCCAACCTCTGCGAGAAAGCTGGGGCCAATGTGCAGGACGTGGCCAAGGCTATAGGCCGGGATGGTCGGATAGGTCCCAAATTCCTGCATCCTGGTCCGGGTTACGGCGGGTCCTGTTTCCCTAAGGATACCCGGGCCTTGGCAAATATCGGCAGGGCCTTGCAGGAACCGCTGGGTATTGTGGAGACCACCATCTCCAGCAACGAGCGGCAGAAGCTGCGGATGGTGGATAAGATCGAAGCCGGTCTTGGTTCCTTATCCGGGAAGACTATTGCCCTTTTGGGATTGGCTTTCAAGGCTAACACGGACGATATGCGGGAATCCCCGGCCATAACCATTGCAGAGGGACTGGTGAAACGAGGGGCACGGTTGCGGCTCTGGGACCCGGCAGCCATGAAAGAGGCGGTTTGGCGCTTTGGGGCTCTTGGAGAAAACGAGCATCTTGATACCTCAACAGAAAAGAAACTGTATTTTGCAGAAAACGAGTACGACGCACTTACCGGAGCAAGCGCCCTGGTGCTGCTCACCGAGTGGAACCAACTGCGGAATTTGGATCTGTCCCGGGTGAAAAGCCTGCTGACTTTACCTTACTTCTTTGACTTACGGAATATCTACAAGCGGGAAGAGGTGGAAGTCGCAGGGCTGCGGTATTACGGGGTAGGGCAGCCATAGGCTGCTTGTGGAGGGAGCGATGTTGGGCAATATACTATGGAAATGGTAGTAAGACTGGAAGAAGAAGACTTCAGACCTGTTGAAGCGCTAACCAGGGAAGCCTTTTGGAATGTGTATGTTCCCGGATACTGCTGAACATTTGCTCCTTACATACTTTACGGAGTGCCAAAGCGTTTATTAAGGAATTGGATTTTGTGGCAATGTATAATAATAAAATTGTTGGAAATATTGTATATGCCGGGGCAAAGGTAAAAGACCATGATACAGAACAGAGGGTAGTAACCTTTGGACCAGTAAGGGTATTGCCGGAATATCAAAATAAAGGCATTGAGGTACCTTAATAAAGCATACCATGAGTTTTGCAAAAGAAATAGGGTATAAGGCCATAATACTATAGGGGACCTCTGAAAACTCATATTTTTGTTATAAAGATCATAAGGACTTAAAAATCGATATTTCCTAATTCTTTGTCGTATAATGAATTAAGAAATATCAAAATTTTATGTGGATATAAATTTAGTACAACATTTAGAGTTTCCAGAGGTTCCCCAAAACATGAAACAAAAAGTATTTTTTGATGAAAACGACCGGCTCAACGAGCTGAGTAAAATCGGAGACCCCCTTGAAAGGCTTAATACCTCATGTTACGCAGGGTTGACAAGAACGCCTAAAAGAATAGTATAAGGGTATGGGCTGGGATATACTTGATTTATCCAGAGATTATCTGTTGGTAAGTACCAGGAGAGTGACAGCGACCGGATTGTCGGAACTGGCAGACGGGGCAATCAGCCATGATCGAATCACCCGGTTTCTTGCGGGGGAAGAACTGAACGGGAAGGGCTTGTGGCTGAAGGCAAAGAAGCTGACACGTCAATATGGGGACGGGGAAGGGTGTTTGATATTTGACGATACGATAGTAGAAAAAGCATATATGGACGAGGATGAAATAATCTGCTGGTATTATGACCATAGCAAAGGCCGTGATGCAAAAGGGATACATATCCTTACGGCGTTTTACGTGGCGGAAAATGAATACGGGAAGCTGCGGCAAACACCGATAGACTATCAAATAACAACCAAGACAAAAACGGAGACAGATGAGAAGAGCGGGAAAGAGCGGCGGGCAAGCGAAAGAAGCAAGAATGAGCTGATAAGCCGGAGGATACAAAAACACGTCAAATTCGGCTCTGTACTGGCCGATTCGTGGTTTGCATCGGCGGAAAACATGAGATTTATAGGGAAGAAGGGGAAAGCGTTCATATTTGAAATCAACGACAACCGCCTGGCGGCGGTGAATGAACGGGAGAGGGAGAAAGGTCGCTTTGTCAGGGTAGATCGGATGGAAATACCGGATGAGGAACCGGTGTTGGTATATTTAAAGGGTTTAACGTTTCCGGCAATGCTTTATAAACAAGTCTTTAAGAATAAGGACGGCTCGACAGGGCTCCGGTATTTGGCAGCCAATGATGAAACGATGGGCGGAGACCGGTTCAAGACGCTCTATAAGAAACGATGGGGTGTTGAAGTATATCATGAAAGCATAAAACAGAATACCGCGATAGGGAAGTCGCCGGCGCGTACGGAGAGGACGCAAAGCAATCATGTATTTGCGGCAATATATGCGTATGTGAAATTAGAACT
>JAITJS010000057.1 GCA_031278815.1 Treponema sp. | reverse complement strand
TAGCTGGCTGCGGGAGGGCGCGGTGGAAGATCGAGAACGAGCATAATAATGTGCTGAAGAACCACGGATACAACCTTGAGCATAACTTTGGGCATGGGAGTGAGAACTTTTGCCTGTTGAACCTGGCGGCGTTTCTGTTTCACACGCTTTTGTTTTTAGGGGATGAGCAGTACCGGGGGGCCCGGAACCGGTCTGGCCGCCAGGACAATTTTTTTAGTGCGCTGAGGTACATCTTCAGCCGTTTTCTCCATGAAAACTGGTCCGCTTTTATCCTTTTCGTCTGGGGAGATGAACCCGATGGGTGATACTTTGAATTCCTGGGTGGCGGATATCGTTATTATGATGAAACACCTATTCCAAACCAAAATTTGGCCGATAAAATACTTGCAGACTGGGAAAATCTGGCAAATGAGTTAAGTAATGGTATAAATAGCAATTCTCATGATTGGTAGGAGGAGGGAAATCCGGGGAGCCCTAGCCGTTGCGGTGAAGATAGAGGAGCCGGACCAGATACGCAGCTGGTGAGGGATGCGGCCGGCTGAGCTACCGACAAGAAGCGAGCCTAATCCGGTCACCCGTCTAGGCCTGGGCTAGCAGCTGCAGGGCTTGGCCGACAGTTTTACTATTCTTTTTCAAAATTCTATGCTCATTTTATGCACAAATCAGAGTTATATACAATATAATTCATTATAATATAACGAATTATTAAAAAATAATCTCTGAAAGATTATCATACTTTGTGGATTTTTGAAAAAGCCCCAATGTTCTGAAACTTTCTTGAACGATATCGTTTTTCTGTATTAGCATATAAAATATGGCATAGTAAGCGTAAGTAGGGATCTCCCAAAGAGCAAAGCCCGGTTTTTCCTAGAAGTTTATAAAACCTAGGGAAAAATCTCCCCCGGCTCCTTGTAAACCCCCTTGATTTTGGTAAAAAACTACTGGCATAGTGAGTTTCTTTATGGTATCCTTCATGCACTGGAGATTGTATGTCCGTTAATGAACGTATCAAAGCCGTACGGCATTTCTTGAAGCTGTCCCAAGTAAAATTTTCCAAAGCGGTTTATATATCCAACGGCTATTTGGCAGAAATAGAATTAGGGAACCGCCGGGTAAACGAGCGGCTTATTCAACTGATAAGCTCTATTTTTGGGGTAAACAAAGGCTGGCTGCAAACTGGGGAGGGTCGGATGTTTAATACTGCCACAGAATATAACCTGGAACGGGTTACCACCCTTTTTAAGGAACTGAATCCTGAGTTTCAGGACTATGTACTCAAACAAATCGATCAACTCCTGGAATTGCAAAATCACGGTACTGGCGAAGGCGATGCATAAGCCCTCCAGTGCTCTATGGTTTTATAGTATAGTACTATATAAAAATATAGTAAATATATCTGATAATATAGTATGTATATGCAGAAATGTCAAGGTAGAGGCTATCAAAAAATATAGTAATACTATAAGATTGTATAGAGGATGATGCGTAAAGGAGACCTTTTCCCCAATGATGACCCTATGGGTATGTTTGCTGAAGTGGAAATTAAAGAAGAGCGTGCTTTTTTAAAAATGGGTATTGATACCGGGGATGAGGGCTATAACCATCTCATAAACCGGATTGAGGAGCTTGCTTGTAACAGTTCTGATCCCATTTTACTACAAGGCGCCCCAGGAACGGGTAAAACTACCCTGGCAGAGCGAATTTATCAGGTTAAAAAACACCGGAACCTGGTATACGGGCCATTGATTGAGATGGACTGTGCCTCCCAGGAAGGGGAAGACGTCATCGCCATGCTCCCTGGGCTCTTTCAGAAAACCCAGCGCCCTCCAAAGACCATCCGTCCTGCGGATGAGCCTTTTAAGGCGCCCACCAGGATGATCTTTTTTGATGATATTGACGCCTTGAAGCTCAAAGCTCAAAAGGCCCTTCTCAAGGTATTGGAAACAGGCCACTTCCACACCCTTAATTTGGGAGAGGCCTTCCCAGTAGATTTTACCCTTATATGCGCTACCAACAAGAACCTTATTGAGCAGATCGCTTTTGGTACGTTTCGTAGGGATCTGCTGTCTTACATTGGTTTTTGGACCTTTACGCTGCCCTCCCTTCGGGAACGGTCCGCAGATATCCTGCCTAATATTCGCTATGAACTGCGGAAATACGCGGAGGAACACCAGCTTAAAAAATGTGAATTCTACCGTGAGGCCTTGGATCAGTACCTTTCCTATGCCCATACCCATATATGGGGAGAAAATTTTCGAGATCTGCGGCAATCTTTGCGGCGGCTGTGTTTTTACGCCCAAGAAAAGCGGATCAGCAAACCCATGGTAGATGCGGAATTTGCAGACCTTGAATCTCGCTGGAGTTCTCCGCAGGATGGTGATGCCGCTCGGTATTCGGAGCATACCCGGCTCTGCCCATCCGCGGATACACCCTCAGGAATAGAAACCCAGGATATACCGGAGCATATTAAAAAAATACTGGATACCTGTGATGAATTCGATCGGGTACAGCTTCAGGCGGTTATTACCGCATGCCATGAAAGTGAAACCATGGCATCTGCAGGTCGGAAACTGTTTGCCCAATCCAGGCTGAAACGGGGAAGTCGTAATGATTCGGACCGCTTAAAGAAATACCTGACCCGGTTTGGACTGGATTGGGATCTGGTAAAGGGATACTAGGCGCAGGCACTCCCCGGTATCCGGACTGTGGAGCGGTCCCTTGACAGCGGATATTGTTTATTGTAGCATGATGTGAAATATTTCACAGGAAAACCACACGAGAAAAACAGGAGAAACCCTATGAAACGGGTATACAATTTTTCCCCAGGGCCTTCGATGTTGCCCCTGCCGGTACTGAAACAAGCAGCCGTGGAAATGACCGATGCCCAGGGCTCAGGTCAATCGGTTATGGAGATGAGCCATAGGTCCGGCGATTTTAAGCCTATCATCGAAAACACTGAAGCCTTACTCCGTTCCCTCATGGGGATACCCCCAAACTACCGGGTCCTCTTTCTTCAAGGAGGAGCTTCGCTGCAGTTCTCCATGATCCCCATAAACCTCGCTGGGGTAGAACCAGGAGCCCCGAAAAAAAGGGCCACCTATGTGGAAACCGGTATTTGGGCAAAAAAGGCTGCGGAAGAAGGGGCCAAATACGTGGAGCTAGTTCTGGGCGCCTCTTCCCAAGACCGGGCCTATACCTATATCCCCAAGCCCCCGGCCCCGAACCCTGGAGATGCCTATTATCACATCACCCTGAACAACACTATCGTGGGTACCCGGTGGACGGACCTCCCCTCAACCGGTAGGGTTCCCTTGGTGGCGGATATTTCCAGCAGTATCCTCTCCGCACCCCTGGAGGTATCCCGGTTCGGGTTGCTCTACGCAGGGGCTCAGAAGAACCTGGGACCTGCAGGGACCACGGTGGTGATCATCCGGGAAGATCTCATCGGTAAGGCCCCAAGCTGGACACCGGCCATGCTCCGTTACGATCTACATGCACAAGAGGGGTCCCTATACAACACGCCCTCCTGTTATGGGATCTACATCATCGGATTGGTCCTGGAATGGCTCAAAGCCTTGGGGGGAGTTCCTGCTATAGCCGAGCTGAACCGGAAAAAAGCGGCCTTGTTCTATGGGTATCTTGACCATTCCCGACTGTTCCGTTCCCCGGTTGATCCGGCCTTCCGTAGCCTCATGAACCTCCCCTTTGTGGCCGTCCTAGCAGACCCCCTGGAGCGGGCGAATCTAGAGCGGCGGTTTGTCCAGGAAGCCGCTCGTCAGGGCTTGGTGAATCTCGCGGGGCACCGCCTGGTGGGAGGAATGCGGGCCAGCATGTACAATGCCATGCCCATCGAAGGGGTCCAGGCGCTTATCCGGTTTATGGAACACTTTGAGGAAAGGGAAAAAGAAGGAGGAACCCATGTTTCGCATACAAACCATGAACAAGATCTCTCCTCGAGGGCTTGAACTGTTTCCCCGGGACCGGTACGAAGTGGCCGGTGATCTTCCCCACCCTGATGCTATCCTGGTGCGGAGCGGGGATCTGCATGAGGTAAAGATCCCCGATACGGTTAAGGCCATAGCCAGAGCAGGCGCAGGGTATAACAACATTCCCCTTGAGGCGTGTAGTAAGCGGGGGGTGGTGGTTTTTACGACTCCTGGCGGAAATGCCAATGCCGTAAAAGAGCTCACCTTAGCCGCGTTGTTCCTTGCCTCCCGAAATATCCTCCAGGGAACTGCCTGGGCTGCCGCCTTGGCGGATAAGGCCGATGCAGTACCGGATCTGATTGAACAGGGAAAGGCCCAGTTTGAAGGGCCGGAAATCCGGGGCAAGGTCCTGGGGGTGGTAGGTCTTGGGGCTATCGGGGTGATGACCGCCAACGATGCCCTTGCCCTGGGTATGCAGGTGATAGGTTACGATCCCTACATATCCGTGGACGCTGCCTGGAACCTCTCTCGACAGGTCAGCAGGGCAGATACTCTGGAAGGACTCCTGGCAAAATCCGATTACGTGAGCCTCCACCTGCCCTTGACTGATAGAACCAAAGGGTTTTTTAACGCGGAAAAAATCCGGTATATCAAACAGGGGGCCCGGCTCATCAACCTTGCCCGAGGCGGCGTGGTCAATGAAGGGGACATCATCACCGCCTTACAGGCAAAAAAAATAGCCCTCTATGTAACCGACTTCCCCTCTGCAGAACTCCTGGCCTGTCCAAAGGCCATCTGTATTCCCCATCTGGGCGCTTCCACGCCAGAAGCAGAGGATAATTGCGCCATGATGGCGGTGCGGCAGCTCATGGACTTCCTGGAAACCGGGACCATCACGAATTCGGTCAATTTTCCCCGGTGCAGCTTGGACCAGCGCGCTCCCCACCGATTGCTGGTGGCAAACCAGAATATTCCCAACATGGTCGGTCAAATTACCACCATCCTGGCGAAAGAGGGGATCAACATTATGGACCTGATTAACCATCACCAGGGTGAATATGCCTATAACATCATTGACACGGAACAACAGATACCCCTGGTTGCCCTTGAACAGATCCTCAGCGTAGAAGGGATTATCCGGGTGAGGAGTATCAGGGGATAAAGAAACTGAAACGAGCCCAGGGACTTACGGGTTCCCCCACAAGCCCCGCTTACCCTTCCGGGCGATCTGTTCCAGGTCTTTGAATTCCTCCATAAACTGGAAGGTATAGGAGACATAGGCATGACCAAACCCTTCCTGAATCAAGATCGCGTTAAAGCAGCGGCCTTCCGGCGTATAGATATACGCCAGCAGTCGGCCATAATGGTCCCGGAGATCCCAATCAAAGGCGAGATAGACCTGCGTACCCAAAAGTCGTTCTTTGGTGAAATCGCTGGCCTCTTTGCCGAAACGCTCCACCGGCTTACGGGGGTGTACGGTTTCCGGGGTATCCACCCCAAGCATCCGGATGGTCTCTAGGGCTTTTAAGGCCGGGGGAGGATTGGATATCCGCACCCGTAGGGTGTCTCCGTCTACATGACCCACCACTTCCGCAGGAACCATCTGGGATATATCCCCTTGGCTACTCTTGGTGAGGTTGAGCGTATTGATCCGGTAGAGGGTTTTCTGAGAAGGTATTGTTTTGGTGACCGAGACCCTATCCGGGGAACGGACCGGAGGCTTACAGACCGAACAGGCTTCGTAGCCGGATTTGAGGGCATCTTCCAGAGACAGGGCAATTTTTGAACGGCTGAGGGAGGTACAGGTCTCCCGGTGGTACTTGCTTCCCGAATTGGTAACATACACCGGGGTATCTGTGGCGCCTAGGAAGAGGAGGATGCTCAATATCCCGACGAGCATGAGGAGGCGGTTTATGGTGACTGGCTTCAGGTTCATTACAAATCCTTGCTTTCCCAAGACAAGGAAAGTATATTGGATGTATTGCTATGAGTACAGTAGGTTGTTATCGATTAGGGATAGGGCTCTTCTGGTGCCTTATCCTGGGGCTCTTGCCGCTCTATCCGGTTCAGGCAGATTTAGATACCTTTAAGGACCGTATTGAAGGGGCAGAAGCAAACAAGGGGGAAGGGCAAACCCCTCAGTCTGAAGCATCCGGTTCCTCCGGGGAGGGGGACAGCGGGTTTGCAGCCTTTTTGTTTAAGCTCTTCGGATGGATATGGCTCTATAATAATACCAATCTCCACTATGGCGCCTACCCCTATTGTATAGGGGGGTATATTCAGCGGCCCCCCATACTCAGTTCAGGGCTGCTTACTTCTGAAGTCCCCCAGGTTACGGAAAAGGGCAAATATTATTGGTTTTCCACGGGTCTGAGCGCCTTGTATTTACAGGATATGGGAGGGGGTTCCTTGGTTTCTTTCAGCGGTAATGGGTATAAATTTATCGGGCCTTATGGGGATCTGTTCCTCATAAGCGACGGCAAGACCCTCTTAAACGGTATACGGGCAGGGATCCATTTCTCCCTGATCCAGTCTAACGGCTTTAATGCCAGCCTATACGCCCAATACCAAATATGGACCGGGCTGCTGTTCCGGCAGGGCGGGGATTTTGGACTGGAATTCCGACTGTATCCGGTAAAGCCCCTTACCCTCAGGGTAAAAGTAGGGACGCAGGCTTTTGAGTTTTTCTCCTTGGGAGAAGTGGAACTGGAAGCCGGGTTAATGTATAAAGCCTGGGAGGGTTTTGCCGGATACCGGTGGTGGACCCTAACGGAAGAAGCATCCCTGGAACAATCCTTTTCATGGAACGGGCCCTATCTGGGGATCCGGCGGTATTTTTGAGGCATTGAAAGGACCGGGAAAGGGAACATACAATCAAGCCGTTATTGGATAAACAAAAATCATGTGATTATAAAATATAATAACAAAGTATCGACCGATCCAAAAGGTGCAAAATTGAGTCTAATGCCGATCAATTATGATTTATTTGCGTCATTATATGAGAATGAAGACTATCTTACGAAACAAATTATCACCTATATTGGTAATAAACGTTCCCTTCTCAACTTTATTACCCAAAGAATACAAAAAGTTCAAGGCCGTTTGAATAAAAACAAACTGCGTATTTTTGATGTATTTAGCGGTTCTGGTATAGTGGCTCGGCTTTTTAAGCAATATGCAAATTTATTGCTCGTTAATGATTTGGAGAAATACTCAAAAATCACCAATGAGTGTTATCTTTCAAATAAAGGGGATTTAAATATCTTTTTTCTGAAAAGTATTTACCATGATCTCATTTCAGAAATCAAAAACAAACCTTTGGTGTCTGGAATTATTGCAAATAGGTATGCTCCAAAAGATGATAATAATATTAAAGTAGCTGAACGTGTCTTTTATACGAGTCGAAACGCGCAATACATTGATACGATGCGTAATTTAATTGAAAGTGTAGAATCAAAATACCAAAAGTATTTTTTAGCACCCCTTATTGCAGAGGCCAGTATTCATGCAAATACTTCAGGCGTCTTTAAAGGTTTTTATAAAAACCACGAAACAGGAATTGGGCAATTCGGTGGGGCACATTCAGATGCTCTTGTGCGTATAAAAGGAGACATCTTTCTGCCATTTCCTGTTTTCAGCAATTTTGATTCCGAATATATTGTTTATTCAGGCGATTCAAATGTGGTTATAAACACTGCCCCAGAGGTCGATTTGGCATATATAGACCCTCCGTATAATCAACATCCTTATGGTTCAAATTATTTCATGCTTAATCTGATACTTGAAAATGAGTATCCCGAAAACACAAGTAAGGTTTCTGGAATCCCTAAAAATTGGAATCGTTCCGCATATAACAAAAAACAAGGTGCATACAAGGCATTAACCGATTTAGTTGCAAATATAAAATCAAAATTTGTTCTTATATCTTTTAATTCGGAAGGTTTTATTTCGCTTGATGCAATGAAGGATATGTTACAAAAAAAGGGGGAAGTAGAAATACGAGAAGTAGCGTATAACACCTTTCGGGGTTGCCGGAATTCAGCAAATCGTCCTATTCATATTAAAGAATATCTGTATTTATTAGAAAAATAAGAGGGCCCATAAAAATGAATTACCTAATCAGCGTACCGGAACGATAATAAGTTTATTCCAGGGATTATCCTGATTAACCGGGATGCTGCTTGCAGGTAAGGGGTTTTGTGGGTATGATACCTCCCATGGAGACTTTTTTCCCCAGTTCACCCAGTCCAGGAAGGAGCCGGCGTTACTTTGATTGGGCCGCTACCGCCATCCCCACCCTACCCTATCCCCAGAACCTTGATTCCTTTGGAAATCCCTCGTCCCTCCATTACGAGGGCCGCTGTGCACGATCTTTGCTGGAAGATGCCCGGACCCGTTGCGCCGGGGTATTGGGACTTAATCCCAAGCAACTCTATTTTACCTCGGGAGGGACTGAATCCAATGCCTTGGTCTTACATTCCCTGGCCTTGCGAAAACCGAGCCCAGGGATACTGTTTTCTGCGGTGGAACATCCTTCGGTCCGGGAGAATTGCCTGGTGCTTGAGCGGCTGGGAAAGCAGATTGCTCCGATTGGGGTGGAACAAGACGGCAGGGTAAGTCCTGCCCGACTGGAAAAAGCATTAGAAAAAATGGGGAGAAAAATTGAGCCCCGGTTTGTGGCGATCATGGGGGTGAATAATGAAACCGGTTCGGTCATGGAACTCCCAGGTCTGGTAAAGCTCATCAGGGCCCGGGGAGGCGCCCCTATCCATGTACATAGCGACTTGGTACAAGCCGTGGGTAAGGTTCCCCTGGATATAGCCGCATGGGACCTGGACTCCGCATCCATAAGCGCCCATAAGCTGGGAGGTCCCCGAGGTATCGGCCTCCTCTATCTTCGCAAAGCCTTAGAACCCCTCTATACCGGCGGCGGTCAGGAAAGAGGCATCCGTCCGGGAACCGAGTCTGTTACCGGCGCTTTGGCCCTGGCATCCTGCCTTGAGTCCCGGGCAGTTCCTGGGCATCTTGCCGTGGAATATGAACAAGCCGCCCGGCGCTTCACCCAGCTCATCCGCGGCTTGAAGGCCCTGCCGGGGTGTTTTCTCATTCCCCAGGACCGGAAAGAGGCAGATCCCCGGTTTTCTCCGTATATTCTCCAGGTGGGATTCAAAGGTATCCCTGGGGAGGTTATGGTTCGAGCCTTGGATGAGCGGGGTTGTGCGGTTTCCACCGGTTCCGCCTGTTCTACAGCCCATAGGGATCGTCCGGTCCTTACCGCTATGGGACTGGACCAACAGGCCGGCATCGAGGGGATCCGCATTTCCCAGGGCTGGAGTACCACGCCGGAAGACATAGGGTACTTACTGGAAACCCTCCGGGAGGTTCTCGCCCTATTCCCCCCGGCAATCTCAGACTAGGCTTAGTCAGAGGGTCGACCTAGGCTTAGTCAGGGGGCCGATAAGGAGCGGTAAGATGTATACCTATTTGTTAAAACTGGGGGAGCTCACCCTCAAAAGGGAAAACCGCAAGGGTTTTGAACAGATACTCAAGCACAACTGCTTGACCATGATCCGGGAAAGCGGGGCAAAGCTGGAGATGATCAACGGGCGTTTCTTGGTGCATTGTCCTGAGGAAGCAGCGGGACAGGTGGAGGATGCCCTGGCCCATCTGCTGGGTATAGCTGCTTGGGCTAAGACCCGGATCCAGGAGAAAACCCCGGAAGCAGTGCTCCGCTCTTGTGTTGCCGAGGCTCGGGAACTCGTTAGCCAGGGGGTGCAGACCTTTAAGATCGAGGCCCGAAGGACGGATAAGGGCTTTCCCCTGGACTCTTACGGGCTGCGGAGCGAGGGGGGGGCCGCAGTGCTGCGGGAAGTACCAGGCTTACGGGTCGATGTCCATAAACCTGAGGCGGTGATTGAGGTGGAGATCCGGGAAAAGGCCTATATCTACAGCAGTTGCCGCAAGGGTCTGCAGGGGTTACCGGTGGGAACTGCAGGACGGGGGCTGCTCCTGCTTTCCGGGGGTATTGATTCTCCCGTGGCCGGGTATATGATGGCCTCCCGGGGTATGGGTCTGGATGCGGCATATTTCCATGCCTATCCCTACACTTCTGACCAGGCCCGCCACAAGGTACGGGACCTGGCAGCCCAGGTGGGTCGGTATTCTTTAGGGGTAAGGCTCTATACTCTGAGCATTACCCCGGTACAGCAGCGGATCCAAGAGCGCGCCCCTGAGTCGTGGCGTACGGTGCTACTCAGGATGGCCATGATGGAAGGAGCGGAAAAGCTCGCCCGATATCGAGGGGACAAGTGCCTCATCACCGGGGAAAGTCTCTCCCAGGTGGCAAGCCAAACCATTGAAAATATCAGTTGTACCGAAAGCCTGGTCAAGTTGCCGGTCCTCCGGCCCCTGATCGGTATGGATAAAGCGCAGATCATCCGTCTTGCAGAAACCATCGGAACCTACCACATCTCAATTTTGCCCTATGAGGATTGTTGCGCTCTTTTTAGCCCCCTCCACCCCGTCTTACGGGGAGATCCTACGGAAGCCCGGTATCACTACGAACAGCTTGAACTGGGCACCCTCATGGAAGCAGTTCTCCGGGAACGGGTTGTGGAAACCTGTGGTGGTTATAGGGCCTGAGTGCGGCAAGCCCCTGGAGTACCTGCCTTGTACAAGGAGCAAAATACCGGTAAGGTGGTAGAAAAGGAACTCAGGTATGAAAACAGACATTATCCTCGCTGGGGTCGGGGGGCAGGGGGTCCTTTCTATTGCGACCATCATTGCCCAGGCGGCAGTTACAGAAACGTTATCAGTACGTCAATCTGAGGTGCATGGGATGGCCCAGCGGGGCGGAGCGGTGTTGGCACACCTTCGTATTGCAAAGGGGTCTATCTTTTCAGATCTTGTCCCTAAAGGTGAAGCGGATATCATCATCGCTATGGAACCTTTAGAAGGTCTCCGCTATGCTTCCTGGCTTTCCCCAACCGGGGTCCTGGTCAGTGCGGTTGAACCCTTGGTCAATATACCCGATTATCCTGAGGTGGATATCATTTACCAGACCCTGGCCCGTTTCCCCCGATACCGCCTAGCCCCGGCAGCACAGCTCGCCAAAGAAGCAGGGCTTACCAAGGCGGTGAATATGGTCATGGTAGGGGCCTCTTCCCCGTTCCTTCCGGTTTCGGTAGAAACCTTGGAACATACCATTGAAGCCTTGTTTGCCTCCAAAAAACCTGCCCTACAGGAAGCAAACCTGCAGGCCTTTCGCCTTGGAAGAAGGGCAGATGCCCAAGGAGACCTGCGGTGACCTATCAGTACTGGAATAAGGAGATGGAAACCCTGGAGCGTTCTGCTCTGGAAGCCTACCAGCTTACCCAACTCAAGGCCGTGGTAGCCCAAGCGCTACGGACATCCTTCTACCGGGAACGGCTCTCCGCGGTGGGTATACGCAGCGGCGAGGACATCCAGAACCTTGAGGATCTAGGGCGGATTCCTTTTACCACCAAAGGGGACCTCCGTTCCGGCTTTCCCTACGGGTTTCTTAGTATCCCTAAGGAAGAGGTAGTTCGCCTCCATGCTTCCAGCGGTACTACCGGCACTCCCACCACGATTTACTTTAGTAAAGGGGATATTCGCCGGTGGACCAGTTTTGTGGCCCGGTCCATCTACGCTACCGGGTGTACCAAGACCGATGTGTTCCAGAACATGATCACCTACGGGCTTTTTACCGGGGGTTTGGGTTTCCATTTTGGCGGTGAAGAGGTGGGGATGCTAGTGATCCCTTCGGGTTCAGGAAACACCACGCGACAGTTTAAGCTGATGCAGGACTTCGGTACCACCGTGGTCCATGCCACTCCAAGCTTTCTGCTCCATGTGCAAGCTAAGATGCAGGAAGAAGGGGTGCGCCGGGATAAACTCAAGCTCATCCGGGCCTTTGCCGGGGCAGAACCTTATTCAGAGGATACCAGGACTCGTATTGAGGAACTCCTCACCATTGATGTCTATAATTCCTACGGTCTTTCGGAGATGAACGGCCCAGGCGTTGCCTTTGAATGTCAGGCCAAGAACGACCTGCACCTATGGGAAGACGGCTACCTGGGGGAAATCGTCAATCCCAAGACCCTGGAACCGGTCCCGGATGGGGAAACCGGGGAATTGGTTCTTACTTGTCTGTGCCGGGAGGCTACTCCCATCCTGCGTTATCGGACCCGGGATCTGAGCGGCTTCTATACAGAGCCCTGTCCCTGCGGCAGAACCCACCGCCGACTCCACCGTATCACCGGCCGTACCGATGATATGCTCATCATTAACGGGGTAAACCTCTTCCCCAGCCAGATTGAAGAGGTGATTATGGCTATGAAGGAAGTGGGAAACAACTATCTCATTTTGGTGGAGAAAGAAGGGGTATTGGACCGGATCACCGTCAAGACCGAAGTAGGCCCCGAAGTTTTCATGGATGATACCCGGCCCTTGAATACCCTCAAGGAACGGATCCGTAAAACCCTCCAGGCATCCATCACCATCAATCCTCGGGTTGAGCTTCACCAGCCAGGGAGCCTGCCCGTATCTGAGGGTAAAGCCACCCGGGTACTGGATCAACGTCCCAAAAGGTAAAGCCTACAGGCCTTCCACCCTCGGGTGGAAGTGTTTCATCCTAGGCTTTACCTGCAGAACCCAGGACGTTGATGTTTTTATGGGAATAGAGCTTTATGAGCTCATCCCGGGCAGGACCTAAGTATTTGCGAGGATCGAACTCATCGGGTTTTTCCGCTAAGACCTTACGGATCGAGGCGGTCATAGCCAAGCGTCCGTCCGAATCAATATTGATCTTACAAACCGCACTCTTAGCAGCCCGCCTGAGCTGTTCTTCAGGGATACCCACAGAATTACTCAGCTTGCCGCCGTATTTTTCGATCAACTGCACGTATTCAATAGGGACAGAAGAAGAACCATGCAGCACAATGGGAAAGCCGGGGATCTGCTTTTCGATAGCTTCCAAGATGTCGAACCGGAGCGGCGGGGGGATGAGGATCCCATTGGCATCTTTGGTACATTGTTCTGGTTTGAATTTAGCCCTGCCGTGACTGGTACCAATGGAAATAGCCAGAGAATCCACCCCGGTTCCGTTGAGGAACTGTTGTACCTCATCCGGCTGAGTGTAATGGCTCTGCTCTGAAGAAACCGCATCCTCCACTCCTGCCAGGACCCCCAGTTCCCCTTCTACGGACACATAATCCTTTCGGGAATGGGCAAATTCGCAGACCTTTTTGGTGAGGGCGATATTCTCTGCAAAGGAAAGATGGGAACCGTCGATCATGACCGAAGAAAAACCGGTTTCAATACAATCCTTACAAAGCTCAAAGCTATCTCCGTGATCCAGGTGCAGCACAATGGGAATGGCATAACCCAGTTCATGGGCATATTCCACGGCTCCTTTGGCCATATTCCTCAGCAGGTTCTGATTGGCATATTTCCTGGCCCCTGCAGAGACCTGGAGGATCACCGGGGATTTGGTTTCCACGCAGGCCTGGATAATGGCCTGTAATTGCTCCAAATTGTTAAAATTATACGCCGGTACTGCATAGCCGCCCTTTACCGCTTTCTCAAACAAGACCACGGTATTGACCAGGCCCAATTCAGTATAACTTGTCATATAAACTCCTTACAAATGGCTATACCCAATACTATAAGGATGCCGGAACTTGGTCAATGACGAGGGGTATAGCCCTTTTTCAAAAGGGAAGGGTCTTTTCTTCAACATGCAAAACTTCTTCGATCTTTTCGCTCATTTTTTTATGTCCGCCGCATAAGCGGGGGCTGTTGCGAAGCAACTGTCCCCGCTTGCGGCAGGGCTTGCCGAAATTCCATGCCCGGCGCTCCTGCCCATACGGACTGATTATGAAAAAATCACTCGCGAGAGGGCATTTCGGCGCATTGATCAAGTGGAAGCGTAATGTTCCCTGCCGAAAAAGTATATTTTGGAGCTTTTGCATCAACAGAACCAGGAGAATTAAAATCATCAGATGAAATTTCAAGTTCCTCTAGTGATTTACCCCCGGTATAAAAATACGCGCCAAGAGTATCTCCGTTACCAGCCCCGCCAAAACTAACAATATATTCCCCGGTTCCTGTCCAATCGCCCCCGATAGTGCCGCCTCCGGCTGCAAACTGTATTCGTTGTAGAGGGATGGTAACTGAATCGTTGGAAATCGTCCCCACGCCTCCGGCGACTATATTAGCTTCATTCTCTATAGAGCCGATATAAAGTAAAACCTTCCCGCTGTGTCCGCTTAGGCCGGTAATGGTTATGGTCCTGCCGCTCCCACCATTATTGCCGCCGGTAATGGTATACTGCGCGGTTAATACACCGCTGTTGTCCATCCCCGCTTTTACCGCGATGGCTTTAATGGTAGTTGTCGCCGTTATGCTGATTGCGGAAGAATACACACCACTGCTTGTGGTTGGGGTGGAACCATCGGTGGTATAGTAAATTGTCGCACCACTGTCGGCACAACAGAGGGTTACACTCTGTGCCGTGGCGTATGTACCCGCAGCCGGATTTACCGTGGGCGTGGCGACCGTGGTGTTGGCGGGCGTGTTAGAGGGATCGCCATTGTCAGAGGTTGTGCCGTTATCACACCCAATCATGGCATATACGAGCATGACCCCAACCAATAGGGCCATCATTCCGAAAAATCTTTTCTTCAACATACAAAACTCCTTCGAGCTTTTCGCTCATTTTTTTATGTCC
>JAITJS010000044.1 GCA_031278815.1 Treponema sp. | reverse complement strand
CTTGAAGCATTACAGGTAAAAACCCGGGCTGCTTTTGCCCGATATGTCCCTATTGATGTGATGGATGAGATCATTGATAAATCATCCACTGCGGTAAGCCAGAGTGAAACCCGGAACGTGGTGGTCCTTTTTTCGGATATAAAGAATAAAAATATAGATGCCTTAACGGAGAAAATAGACAATATCATCGCCGAGGGCGGCACGGTCAATACGGAACTGTTCAACCCCTTTCCCAGCATAAGCGGCGTCTTCGACACCCCGGACGAAGCCTTTAACCACACGAAGCACAAAATCAGGATCAACCTGCATCTGGGTGTAGCCCTGCGCTCCGCGGTCTCCCAGGTAAAGCCAAAGCACATCGCCGCAGTTCTAAGCGGAACTGTCATCACCTGGGTTACGGACATCAAGACCGGCTCGGTCAACGAGGCCCTCACTCCGGGCCGGGACCTGAAGCTCGCAGGCGCGAAGCTGAAGATAGCCGGGGACAAGAGCGAAATCGGTCTGTATTTCGTTGGCGCTGCTTGATCGGCGCGATAGTCTCATACCCGACATCCGCAACAGCGCCCTCATCAAACGGGGGCTTGTACCCTATAGCAAGTACCGGCAGGCTTTGGTTGGCAGCCGGCCTTGATGGAACCACGGACAGGCGAATACCCTGGAGCACCTTCAAAAGCATCTCTCCCTTACTATATCCAGTCCTGGGGAACCGGTTAATCCTTTGCCCCGGGACTGGAACCTGGTTTACCCTGCCGAGGATCCGAGTATAAACAAAGGGTTTATACTTTTTTCTTGATAATATCGCTCTTGAGACAGCGGGCGCAGATTTTAAGGGTCAAGGTTGTACCCTGGACCTCGGTTTTTACCTTCACCAAATTGGGCCGCCAGGTACGGCGAGTATGGTTCTTGGCATGACTTACCTTGTTCCCGGTAATGGTGTGTTTTCCGCAAATATCGCATACACGTGACATAGTGATCCTTCCTTACTAATTATAGAGGTTTATATACTAGTGAAAAGCCACATTTCTGTAAAGGGGCGTGGCAGGGCAAAAGCACTTACCCATCCTGCAAGCGATAAGGAAAAAAGCCGAGCCTTCGAATGTATTGGGGATGTATGTTCCAGATCGGTACTTATCTTGACAGATCCTTCATAAGCCCTTAATAATTAAAACGTTATAAAGCTTAGAAAAAGGGGAAAAAGGAGATTAGATGAGCGAAATACTGGATATTGAAACCAAGAAAAAACTGATCGCTGCAAACTGGCGGCTTGAAGATCTGGAGGAAGTTCCTTTTATCATTGAGGTAGGTCCCTTTCATGGCGCAACCAAAGACTTCTTTCATGACGATGATGCGGAAATACGGTGGGCTGAGGATTTTGCCGCAAAACGGGAGGGGGTGTACGATTACGGCTTTCCCAATATCAAGCCTAATAAGGGCATCGGTATTGTAGCTGCGGCCTTTGGGTGTGAGTATAAGGTGAATGACGAGGCCGACCCCTGGATAAGCCCCCTTATCCGGGAAGAGAATGTGGAGGATGTGTATAAGCTGGAAATACCGGATCCGGTAAGTACCCCGGTGTACCAGGATGCCTGGAAACGCCTGGATTACCTCCAGAGCCACTCCTCAATCCCTTTGCGGGTGGTTAATGTGCCTTCCCCCTTGGTAACCGCTTCCCTCATCTGGGATTATACCTCTTTTATTGAAGCAACCTTGACCTACCCTGAGGAAGTCCATGCCCTCTTGGAGAAAGTAACCGAAGCGACCATTCGCTACATCCAGGAACAGTTTAAGCGGATTACGAATTTCTACAGCATAAGCCATGAGGTATGGCATATCCCCCGGGAAGTGGGGGTCCGGGTAAGTGATGATACGGCAGCCCTCTTATCGCCCAACCTGTACCGGGAATTTGGCGTAGCCTACAATGCCAAGATTTCTGAGGCGGTCGGGGGCATTGTAATCCACTCTTGTGGAAATGTGCAGAATGTGGCAGGAACCATGATGGAAACCCCAGGCTTACGGGGTCTCGATTTTACGATCCCTCAAGTACCGAACTGGGAGAAGATTCGGGATGCTACCGCAGGGAAAACTGTTTTGTGTTTGCGTCATAATTACTGGGATCATATCAACGACGCCCAGGTGGATTTAGCGGAATATTCAAAAAAGCTTCTGGATTTTTTTGGCCGCAAGGGCTTGTTCATTCAGACTTCCACGCCCACTACCGAAGAAGCCATTGCCCTCGGTGAAAAGCTGCATCAGATCTTATCAAAATAAGGGAAAAGGGGGCCGCAGCCCCCTTTGTTTTTTGAGAAAGGATAGGCTAACGCTGGATACGGGCAGAGCCGCCTGTGGCAAAGGCTTCTACCTGATCCAGGCTCACCATAGAGGTGTCTCCCGGGGTAGTGGTAAGTAAGGCGCCGTGAGCCCAGCCGAGCCGTAATGCTTCTTCAGGGCTCTTACCGGAAAGGATCCCATAGAAGAGCCCTGCGGCAAAGCCGTCCCCGCCCCCTACCCGGTCGTACACATCCAACTCACCGGTGGGAGCCACATAGCTCTTACCCTCAAGCCACAATACCGCGCTCCATGAATGCCGGTTGGTAGTATGTACTTCCCGCAGGGTGGTGGCCACTGCTTTGATGTTGGGGAAATCCTCGATCACCTTTTCTATCATGCCTAAAAAGGCCCCGGGATCCAGTTTACTGGCTACGTGAGCTGCTTGAGATTCCACTTCCGGCCCTGTAAGCCCAAGGCCTTTCTGGAGATCCTCTTCGTTACCCACCAGGACGTCCACATGGCTTACGATTTTACGCAGGATCTGAGCAGCTCCTTCGCTGGCTTGTTTCGGACTAAGCCCCTGTTCTGCCGCAGCCACTGCCCAGAGTTTTGCCCGATAGTTGAGATCAAAAGAAACCACAGCCCCGGCCTTTTTAGCCGCCTCCATAGCCTCAATAACCAGCTCCGGGGTGCTCGGGGAGAGGGCCGAGAAGATCCCCCCTGAATGGAACCAACGGACCCGGGGGCTAGCCTTTTCAGGAGCAAAGATACGGTTCCAGTCAAAACTCCCTGGTTTGAGCCGCCCCGCAGCCTCGTTGGACCGGTTGTAAAATACCACCGGTGCTCGCACCCCCTGGCCCCGGTCGCTCCACACGATGGCCATGTTCGGGCCCCGGACCCCATCAAAGGCAAAGCGTTGGAAATAGGGGTGTACCCCGGCTTTTTGTACCGCATATTCGATCCGTTTCCCCAGGGGATAGTCCACCATAGCGCTGGCAAGAGCGGTCCGTAAACCGAAACAGGTGGACAAATTGCTTGCCACATTGTACTCTCCTCCGGAAACATGGAGCGTATAGGCGCTCGCTTCGGAAAAAGGAATGATCCCCGGATCTAAGCGGGTAACCAAGGCTCCCAGAGCCAAGAGATCATGGGTTGCTCCTGCCGCAGCAGGGATGGATAAAGATGCCATTATAATACCTCCAAAAATATAGTAGCCCCGTGCTAGACCGTATAGGTGGATGCGCTGGTAGCCGCTCCATGACCAGTCCAGTTGGTATGGAAGAATTCCCCCCGAGGCTTGTCCACCCGTTCATAGGTATGGGCTCCGAAGTAATCCCGTTGCGCCTGGAGCAAGTTAGCCGGCAGCCGGTCGCTACGGTATGCATCAAAGTAAGCCAAGGCGCTGGAAAGCGCGGGAACCGGGATACCCTTCTCTACTGCCGCACCCACTACCCGGCGCCACGAGGCTTGGGCCTTTTCAATAATCGCCGTGAAGAAGGGATCCAAAAGCAGGTTCTCCAAGTCCGGCTTCCTATCAAAGGCTTCCTTGATCTTACCCAGGAATACGGACCGGATGATGCAGCCTCCACGCCACATCAGGGCAATACCGCCGTAGTTAAGGTTCCACTTATATTCCTTTGCCGCTTCCCGCATCAGGAGGTAGCCCTGGGCATAGGAGACCACCTTTGCCGCATAGAGGGCTTTCTCCAAATCCTGGATAAACGCCTCAGCATCCGCAGGTTTGGTGATCTTCGGGCCGGAGAAGATCTTAGCGGCGTGAACCCGTTCATGTTTGGCAGCAGAAAGACAGCGGCTCCATACCGCCTCTCCTATCAAGGTGAGGGGTACCCCGAGTTCTAGGGCCGCAATCCCTGTCCACTTACCGGTCCCCTTTTGTCCCGCTGTATCCAAGATCTTCTCTGCCAAAGGCTCGCCATCGGTATCTTTGAAGCGCAGAATATCCCGGGTGATCCCGATGAGGTAACTGTGCAGGTCCCCCTTATTCCAGGTATCAAAGACATCCCCCATAGCATCGTAGGAAAGGCCCAAGACCTGCTTCAATACATCGTAGGTCTCGCAGATAAGCTGCATATCGCCGTATTCAATACCGTTGTGGACCATTTTGACGAAATGCCCTGCCCCATTCTCTCCCACCCAGTCGCAGCAGGGCACGTCCCCTTCAACCTTAGCGGCGATTGCCTGCAGAATGGGCTTTACCAGGGGCCAAGCCGCGGGGGAGCCTCCGGGCATAAGAGACGGACCGGTAAGGGCCCCTTCTTCGCCCCCGGATACGCCGGTACCGATGTACCACAGTCCTTTAGATTCCACGTAGGCGGTACGCCGGATGGTATCTTGGTAATTGGAATTGCCCCCGTCTATGATGATATCCCCGATCTCCATGACCTTAAGCAGGTGCTCAATGGTATCGTCCACTGCGTTTCCGGCCTTTACCATGATCATGGCCTTACGGGGCCGCCTGAGGGCCCTGGCAAAAGACGCAATATCCTGGTGGCCTTGGATCTTTTTACCCATCCCACGGCCCTGGATAAAGCTATCCACCTTTGCCCCGGTTCTATTAAACACCGCCACCGTGAAACCCTTGCTTTCCATATTAAGCACCAGATTTTCCCCCATTACCGCAAGGCCAATAAGCCCTATATCCGCTTCTTCGGATACCCTCTCAGAAGCACTTGTTACATGGACAGCCTGCCGGCCGCTCTCTGTATTACCCATTTTTAACACTCCCATCATCATAATATTCTATTTTTTGAATAAAAGAAATATCGTTTGAGATGGTTTCAATACCAGACCGGTCATTGCGGGAGTCCCGAACCTGGCTTAGTCAGCGGGTATAGGGGTTTACTCCTGCTACGGATTTAGTTTGTTTATATGAAACGACTGTATGCGGAGAAACAGTCGAGGCAGACTGTTTTACCCTCTTGCAGACGGATATGATTTTCCGCGGTTTTCTCACCACAGCCTTCGCATATAAGGGAAGTAAAAATCCGTGCACCCTCGGGGAGGGCAAAGGAAGGTTCCTTCAGGTCGAACAGCCGATCCTGGGGGGTATTCAGCATTTCTCGCTGCACCTCCTCCCGGGTCTTACCCTGCTTCGGTATATCCCGCATCACCAGGCGGACCCTTTTTCCTGTTTTCCTATTGAAAAAAGAGAATGCCTGTTTTCCCCGTAACCGGAATAGGAGATTGCCCTTTCCAACACTGCACCCCAAAACAACGGAAATTGCGTCAACCCCGCAGGCATCGTTTTCCGTTACGCACACCACTTCCTCGTCCTCTGAATATTGCAGGTCAAGCAAGTCCCGTGCATAAAGCGCCGCCTTGTATCCAATGGCCAAGCCCGGGCAGCTATGCCCGTGGAAGGCCACAGCCCGATCCCACAGTTCTCTATCCCTATCTCTTTCCACTGAGTTCATGTGTTTCTCCTCTTAAACATTACAAAGGTGAGTTCCATCACCTGCCAATAGTCATCCAGAGGACAGGGGCTTAACCTGCCGGGTCAATGAGGCCCGACAGGTCTTGGTTCCCTTTGAAGCGCAGCACATTGACCATGAAAATATTGAGCTTGTTCACGATATTGGGAGGCAGCAGATTACCATCCACCTCGACTGAGAGGACCGGATAGTTCCGTTCCCGTGCCCAGGGGGTGAACACCCCTTCAATCACCCGGCCTATGAGACAGGCAAAGGGACTGATGTTCACGATGCCTGAATAGCCGTGTTCCATGGCTGTGGCAGCTACCCCGCTGGAGACCGCAATCTCCGAGTTGAGTTCCAGGTTCACGAAATACTTCTGGGTGTTCTCCATGATGCGGTGCATATCGTGGGGGGTTTCCGGAATGAGCCCGGTGGGGCCCAAGATGGAGAGGACCTTTTTCTCGATGGAGCGTTTCCACCATTGCTCGATCTTCAGCTTCTGCATATCTCGCCAGGGCTTGGAAAAGCATCGGGTACCCGGTTTCCTGAGGGCGATGAGTTTTTTGAGGGCGTATTCCCGGACAAAATCCAGGTAATGGATCCACTCGGCAATCCCGGATACCTTTACCACAATGCCCCGCTCGCTCAACAGGTCGGTAAGCTCCCCGACGGCAAAGTCGTCCCGCCGCACGTAGATCTCCCCCACGATGAGCACTTTGGGACAGTCCACAACCCGGCGTTTAAGGGGTATCTTCTTAACATCTTCGGCGACGCTCTTGAGTTCCTGCCAAATCTGCTGGGGCTTATGCTCTACCGCGTACATGACCCGGCGCCAGGATGTTTCGTACTCCGCCAAAGCCTTTTTCGGATCTTCCGCGACGGCTTTCAGGCTGGTCTGAATGTCTTTGAGATAGTCCGAAAGCACCAAGCCTCTCCACATCTCTTTCATGAAATTCGGCCCTAACTCGGCGTAGGAATTATCTGCGGAAAGGATAAAGACTACCACATTTTCTAGGCGCAGATCCCGAAAGAGGTTTTCATAATACACAAAATACTGGCCCGTCCGGCACGGCCCCGTGGTGATGGGAACAAAGAGGAGATAGAGCTCATCTTTCCGGTACTTTTCACTGAAGATAAACTGCAAGGCGCTCCCCAAGACCAGATGACTGGGAACACACTCCTTCCCAGACGCATGGGAGCGGGCGATCTGGATGGTCTTGCTGGTGGCCACGGGTAAGGCTTCGGCGCTGATGTCAAGCCCCCGCACCGCAGCGCCAATGTATTCGGTGGAGATGGCCCCCATGTTGGAAAGGAGCACCTTCACCCGTTTGTTCCCTCGAATGGAGGCCTTTTCCCCGGTCTTGTGATTCTCCAGGTACAGGTCTTCTGTTCTGCCTGTACCCATAGGTTTACTGACCAGTTTCCAGCCGTTGTGGTAGCGCTCCGCCTCAAGCCCGGCCTTTTTCGCCCGGTACCCGTCGATGATATCCAAGAATGCCTCCACCCGGGTATCCACCCCCGCGTCGGCGGAATGGGAATCCAGTTCCAGCACCAGGAAGGGCTTTTGACCCATGATCCACTTGATGTAGTGGAGGATGAAGGAATCTGGGGCGCAGGAAAAGTTGGTGATGTACGTAATATAGATATTTTCTTCCTGCTTGATGAAACTCGCGGACTTCACGTCCTGCTGGCCATAGTACCAGTACATGTTAGGAAAGATCGGTTCATCTTGAAAGGGCAGGATGTCGAAGGGGATGACCGAATAGCCCCGGGTGGTAAACTTCCGGGGGATCCCCATATTGGCTTCCGGGGTAAAGCCGTTGTAGGGCCTACCCAGGAGGGTAATCACCGGCCGCTTGGCCGCTCGGGATTCTGCTAAGGCCCTTTCACCCAGGTCTTTCAGGGCCGCGAAATACTCCTGCTGTTTTGCTAAGGCCCGCTCAAAGGCCCGGCGGGTTTCCCCTTCGCCGATACCCAGTACGCGGGTCATCTCCATAAACAGTTCCAGGGCCTTAGCTTCACCGAACTTAAAGCTCACCACCAGGGGAAGAAACCGTTTCTTATCCACCTCAGGAAAGGCTTTGGCAATATAATAGGGGAGGGCTTGGGTTATGGGGCAGAAGTTGGCGTGCACTTCCTCCTCATAACTGGGCATATCCCGGAAATGGGGGAGGAACACGTAGTCCGCGCCTTTATTCAAACAGTCCTGCACCGCTCCGTGGGCAATCTCCGCGGGAAAACAGTAGGTGGACTCGGCCCGGGCCACCCCTGCATGGGCTACCTCGGTAGACAAGAAGGTTTTAATTCCCAGTTCATGGAAAAACCAGGAGTACAGGGGATACAAAGTATACACCGAAAAGGCCCGGGGAATTCCGATGGTGTACTGCCGCTGGGGAGCGCTGGTCAGGGCCGGGGCCGCGAAGGTTTCAAAGAGCAGTTTCTGCCGCTGCTCCACATAATCGAACACCGGCACGTCTTCCACGGTTTTTCGTAGGTTCGTGTACTTATTGCAGCGGCCACCGAACATATACTGGTGATCATTAACCTTGAGGACCTGGATGGGACAGCGGTTATCGCAGGCCTTGCAGGTGAAGACCCGCTCATAGCCGATTTCTCTGGTCAAAAGCCCCCCTAAGTCCAGGGGCTTTTCAGCGAGGAACCCTTCGGCGTGTTTGCGCTTAGCCAAAAGGGCCACCCCAAAACAGCCCATCAGTTCCGGCACCGGCGGAACCAGGATTTCCTTGTTCAGCATCATGGCAAAGGCTAGGGGAACCGCCAGGTTCTTGGCAACGCCCCCCTGGAGAAAAATCTTCCCCCCAATGGTCCGGTTTCCCACCACCCGGTTCAGATAATTGGCCACGATGGAACAGACGATCCCTGCAGTGATGTTCTCCTTGGTGGCCCCCTGCTGGACCGCCTTACGAATGTCGGAATTGATGAACGCGGAACAGTGTTCCCCGAACTTAAGGGGCGCGTCTCCTTGGAGGGCAATGGGGCCTATAGCTTCGGCAGCATGAATGGACAGATCTCCAGACGCGGATTCTTCCAGGAAGGAGCCGGTCCCTGCAGAACAGGCTTCGTTCATGGCATAATCAATGGGCACCCCGTTTTTGAGGAACACGTACTTGGCGTCCTGACCGCCAATCTCGAAGATGGTTTCTACCTCTGGATCGAAGTAGGTGGTCCCTACCGCATGGGCGATGATCTCGTTGTATACCCCGGGGGTCTCCAAAAACACCCCCAGAATTTCCCGGGAGGAACCCGTGGTAGCCACCAGGGATATATCCGTCTCGGAGCTTCCGGTATCCGTGAGGATTTTAGCCCGGATCCGGGCAATACATTCTTTGAGGGCCTTAACCGGATCCCCGTGGGTCCGTCCATAGTGGCTCGCCACGATCTCGTCGGTTTCCGCATCCATAAGGCAGGCCTTGGTGGTGGTGGAGCCACCGTCCACCCCCAGGATGTACTTCCTGCGGGCTTGTACCGTCCCGCTGCTCTGAGTAAAGGTTTTGACCTTATGGGTCCAGTCCTTGAGGGATCCCAGGCTGCCAAACCGGACCGCATGGGGTTTAAGGAGCTGCTCTACCGGGGTGAGGGGGCTTCCCGAATCAGCGGCCAGAACCGCCGCGCCAAAGGCCTCGAAAACCGCCGCGGTTTCGGGGATGAGGAATTCCACAGTTGAGGCTTTTTCCCGGATAAACCGGATGATGTGGCGGTTCAGGGTAATCCCTCCCACCAGGGCCACCTTGCCGCTCTGTATTTTGGCCCGTTTAAGGAAATCAATGACCTTCACGGCCATCACATCGGACAGGGAGAGGACGATGTCGTTTTTCGTGGCCTCCCGTTTGTTGAGCCTATGGGTACAATCGCTCTTCATAAACACCGAACACCGGGTCGAGAGGGTATACACCTTGGCATCGTCAGGCACCTGGTTTATATCTTCCAGTTTCATGTCCATCCGGGTAAGCTGTTGCTTGAGGAATTCTCCGGTCCCGGAAGCGCACTTATTCCCGGAAAAGTTGTTAATGATCCTGCCTTCGGGATTGAGAGAATAGACCACCAGGTCTTCTCCGCCCATACTGACCACCGCGTCGGCGGTGAGATTCAGGGCTTTCAGGGCCGCCTCCACACAGAGGGGCTCCAGGGTACCTGCAGCGTCAAACATGAACCGGCCTTCGTTCCCGGTTATGAGGGTTGGGGTTCCAAGGGGAACCCTTCCCTCAGCCAGGATCTTGCGTACCGCGGCCCCAAAGTCGCCTTCATGGGGGGTAATGGCGGTCCACTGCACCTGGCTGTTCTCAACCAAAACCATTTTTAAGCTGGTGGATCCGATATTTATTCCTAAGGACTGCATAGTACCTCTCGTTTGTTTGTTGATGTATTTCATCCCTTCCCCTAAGTAGGATACACTAGAGCTGTTAAACAATAGCGTGCAATGCGCTTGCAAGCGATAGATAGGTTTTAGGGGCTTGCCGCTCTTTTCAGCCTCGGCTTATCCTGGAGGCCAGCCCAGGGGCCGGCCTCCAATCACATGGATATGGAGATGATCCACGGTTTGGCCTCCGTGGGATTTACAGTTAATCACAAACCGGGCGCCCTGTTCCCCGCAGCCCTGTTCCTGGGCCAGGGCTTGGGCTTTATGGAGCATCTTTCCCATAAGAAGGGTGTCGGCCACGTCCAGTTCCATGATATTTGGAATATGTTTTTTGGGGATCACCAGGAAATGAACCGGCCCTTGAGGAGATAGATCCTTAAAAGCCATCATCTCCTCATCCTCATACAGTTTCTGAGTCGGTATCGCACCGGAAGCGATGTTACAAAAAATACAGTCCCTCATATTCGCAGGAGTATATCATACCGGTTAAAAGTTTCAAGCACCTAAGGCAGGGGGCTTGAAAATCCACTGCCCGTACCGGCAACGCCTCGGCCTATTCCGGCGAACCGGAACCGCCCTGCTTTTCCTGGGCTTTTTTAAGAAAACGCTCGTTTTCGATGATAAAGCGGCTATGGGTACCTTCACCGATTTTGCCGGATTGATCAAAGGCTTCTACCTGGAAGCGAAGTTTCCTGCCCTGGATCTCCAGGAGCACCCCGGTCGCCCGAACCTGCATCCCCAGGGGCGTGGCTGCGCTATGGGTGATGGCAAGCTCGGTCCCTACCGTAGAAAACCCCGCAGGGAGCGCCGAATCCACCGCATTGACGCAGGCGCCTTCCATGAGGGCGACCATAGCAGGGGTGGCGTATACCGGCAGTCCCCCGCTTCCCCATGCCCGGGCACTCAAGGGTTCTGTAACAGAGGTTTTTTTTTCGCCGCTCATGCCGGGCTTTAAGAAATCATTACCGTCCATGATCAAGAAAGATACTTATAACGTTAAAAAAAACAAAGCCCCCCCAGGGGGTTTAACGCCCCTGGAGGGCCGCGGTGATGAGCGGTCGGGGCGCCCCTTGCTTCGGGTCTTTATCGCTTTGGAACCAAGGCCGCAATAGAGGTGAGAACCCTCCGCAGGATGGAGGAACGAAGGGACGTACGCCCCTCCCTCGAACTCCGCCGCCCCCCACTACGCCCGCCGCAGGTGTGGATCAAGCGGACCGGTCGTTGACAAAACTACCTATGGTCATTATATTTTATTATGTTTTGTTTGGAGGTTATATGAAGTATTACAATGTATATGTAAGTATTGTGCTGTTTCTATTTGTTTCTATCAACGGATATGCCGGCCCCAAAAAGGAAGCCACGGTAGAAACAAAGGTGGAAACCCGTCTTTTTACCGATTCCGCAGGAAGGCAGGTGGAACTGCCCCACAGGATCACCCGGATCGTCCCCTCGGGTTCCCTAGCCCAGATGTTTCTCTTGGCTATAGCCCCGGATAGGATCTGTGCGGTTTCCTCTGCCTATGGTCCGGATGAAGCGGAATTTGTTCCCCCTTATTTTGCGGATCTTCCCGTGGTGGGACAGTTTTACGGCGCGGCGAACCTCAACCCCGAAGAGATCGCTCGGATTGGGCCGGATGTGGTCATTGACATCGGGGAACCCAAAGATACCATTGCCCAGGATATGGATGCTATTGCTGCGTCTGTGGGTATTCCTACTATTCATATCACCGCTTCCCTGCGGACAAGCCCCCAGGCCTTCCGCACCTTGGGGAAACTCCTGGACAGAGAAGCCCAGGGAGAGGCTCTGGCCCGGTTCTGCGAAAAAACCCTGAACGCTGCCGAGGGGATTGTCCGGCAGGCAGGGGACCACAAGAAATCCGTGCTCTACTGCCTGGGAAGAGGGGGACTCAATGTGCTGGCCCAAGGGACCTTTCATACGGAAGTCCTAGACTGGATGACCGATAACCGGGCGGTGGTGGATAATCCTGCTTCCCGGGGAAGCGGGAACGAAACGACCCTCGAACAGATACTCCTGTGGGACCCGGAGGTGATTCTCTTCGGTCCCGGCAGTGTATATGCCTCCGCTGCCCAGGACCCTACCTGGGGACAGTTGCGGGCTATCCAAAACCGCGCCTATTACGAAGTCCCCCTGGGGCCCTATAACTGGATGGGCGGCCCCCCTTCGATTAACCGGTACCTGGGGATGCTCTGGCTCGGCACCATTCTCTACCCAGCATACGCTCCCTACGACCTGTACACGGAAACTGCAGAATACTACCGTCTTTTCTACAGTTACGATCTTTCTCGAGAGCGCTTTGACCGACTCACTGCCCACAGCCTCTCAGCCCCCCGCTAGTATGTCAGAGAGAACCTCGCCGCGTGTTTCCCGGACTTTTCCCGGGACGGTCCTCCTCCTGAGTATCCTTTTAGCTGCGGCGGTTCTGGTATCCCTTTCCCTGGGTCGTTACCCCATTCCTCTAGGGGCTCTCATGGCCCGGCTTGGGGGGATCCCCTTTGCTTCCTCCCGGATGGAAGCGGTCTTCTTTAACGTGCGCGCCCCTCGGATCATCCTGGCATGCCTGGTGGGAACCGCTCTCGCCGCTGCCGGGGCCAGCTATCAAGGGGTCTTTCAGAATCCCCTGGCCGCGCCAGATATCCTGGGGGCTTCCAGCGGCGCTGCCACCGGGGCCACCTTGGCGATTCTGCTGCGGCTGCCGGGTTACCTGATCACTGTCTTTGCCTTCTGCTCCAGCCTTATCACTATTACCCTGGTCATGGTTATCGGGGACCGGGCCCGAGGCAAGAAAATCATCGGCCTCATCCTGGCAGGGCTCATGATCTCTTCCCTCCACAGCGCGGCCAATTCTTTTATGAAACTCGTGGCAGACCCCAACAATGTGCTGCCGGAGATCGTGTACTGGCTCATGGGTTCTCTAGCAAAAACCAAGCCTTCGGATGTTTCCTTTGTGATCATCCCCATGACGGTGGGGCTGATCCCCCTCGTTATCTTCCGCTGGCGGATTAACCTCCTCACCTTGAGTGAAGAAGAGGCCCAATCCATGGGAGTCAATGTCCGGGGAACCCGGGCCTTGGTTATTATCTGTTCAACCCTCATCACCGCTGCCGCAGTTTCGGTAAGCGGCATCATCGGCTGGGCAGGGCTGGTAATCCCCCATTTGACCCGACGCCTCGTGGGGAACAACTACCAGGAACTCATGCCCGTTTCCATGCTCTTCGGGGCCTTCTTCCTCCTCCTCCTCGACAACGTTTCCCGGAACCTCTTTGCCACAGAGATTCCCCTAGGCATCCTCACCTCCCTGGTGGGGGCGCCCTTCTTTCTCTGGCTCATTACCCGGAAAGGGGCAGCCTGGTGAACATCCCTGGTCCGGCAGCCGCCCTCACGGCCGCTTCGGCGCCTGTTGCTTACGATGCCCTCCTGGAGGCCCAAGACGTGGGCTTTGCCTATGGGGATCGGGTGATACTTCGGGATATAGATTTTACGCTTAATCCAGGGGAACTCTTAGGGCTCTTGGGCCCCAATGGGGTGGGGAAGAGTACCCTGTTCCGCTGCATCCTGGGCCTGGAAAAGGGGTATTCGGGCCGGGTACTGCTGGAGGGCGGGAACATTCGGCACAAAAGCCCCCGGCTCATGGCCAAAACTATCGCCTACGTGCCTCAAACCCATTACCCTTCGTTTAATTACTCAGTTCTGGATATGGTCCTCATGGGTACCGCTGCCCAGGGCAAGGATTGGGCAAGCCCAAACTCCCGGCAGAAGCAGAACGCCCAGGAGGCCCTGGAACGGCTTGGGGTCGGGGACTTCGGGAACCGGGACTTTATCCGTCTTAGCGGCGGGGAGCAGCAGTTGGTCCTGATTGCCCGGGCCCTGGCCCAACAGGCAAGGCTCTTGGTCATGGACGAGCCCACCGCCAACCTGGATTACGGCAACCAGATTCGGGTCTTGCTCCAGGTCAAAGCCCTGAGCCGTCAGGGTTACGGCATCATCATGAGCACCCACAACCCAGAACAGGCTTTTCGTTTTACCAACCGGGTGCTGGCCCTCCACAAGGGCAGTATCATCGCGGCAGGATCCCCCGCACAGGTCCTCACCCCGGATCTTATCAAAAGGCTCTACCACGTAGAGGTCCGGCTGCGGCGGGACGAGGCAACCGGGATAAGCTGTATACCGGTACTGCCCCCGGAAGCAGGAACGTAACCGGTGTATCCTGCGTATTCACCATAAGCGATACGCACCCCTATCCACAAGGAAGCGCCCAGCACTTCTTGAGGCTGTGGCTTGAAACAGTAAAACCATGGCCTGAAGTATTAAAGACGTGGCTTATAAAATAAAGGCCCTGGCCTATAAGAAAGAAGCCATAGCCTCTGAAACAAAAGCCTCAGCCCTCAAAAGAGAATCACCGCGGTAGGCCCTAGGGTTTCTGAGAACCGTAATGGACCCCTACAGCAGGGAGAGCTTTTCCCGGATGAATTCGCTCTTCTCTTTAAGCCCTATGCTTCCGGTGGCCAGTAACAGGACATGGTGAATCTTGGGATCGATCTTCATCCTTCCGTTACTCTCTTGCATAAGCCGAAGGAGACGTTCCACATTCACCTTGGAAACTTTCCCAAAGGTTACCCGGACCATCCCGCCCCGCTCCTTGAGCGAGAGCACCCCAAGCTCCCGGCAGATGATGCGGATCTCCGCGAGGGCAAGCAGGGACGCCGCCTCTTCAGGCAAGGGACCAAAACGATCCAGCATCTCCGCGTAGACCTGCTCCAGTTCATCCTTCTCCCGGACCGCGGCGATCTTCTTGTAGACCTCCATTTTTTCCTGGGGAGCATCAATATAGGCGTCGGGGATAAACCCGGAATATTCCAGTTCCAAAAGGGGTTCGGTTTCCGTCTCGTACTGGGCATCCTCCAGACGTTTCACCGCATCATCCAAGAGCCGCAGATACAGGTCAAACCCCACCGAGTAGATGTCCCCGGATTGTTCCCGGCCAAGGAGGTTCCCTGCGCCCCGGATCTCCATGTCTTTCATGGCGATCTTAAACCCTGAACCGAGCTCCGTAAAATCAGAAATCACCTGAAGCCGTTTCATGGCCATTTCCGACAAGGAGCGATCCTGGGGATAAAAGAGATACGCATAGGCCACCCGGTCGGAACGGCCCACCCGTCCCCGAAGCTGGTATAATTGAGAAATCCCGTACATATCCGCCCGGTCAATGATGATGGTGTTCACATTGGGAATATCAATGCCGTTTTCAATAATCGTGGTGGATACCAGTACATGAAAGCTTCCGTGGATAAAGCGATGCATCACGTCTTCCAGGTCTTGCGGATCCATCTGGCCGTGGGCAGTGTCCACCAACATCTCCGGTACCAGGCGCTCAATCCTGCGCCGAGTATCCGCAAGGTTTTCGATGCGGTTATGCAGAAAAAAAACCTGGCCCCCCCGGGCCACTTCCCGTCGGATGGCTGTGGTAAGCCGTTCTTCATGGTACTCTTCGATGACCGTTTCAATGGGATGCCGGTTCTGGGGGGGCGTGGCGAGGAGGCTCATGTCCCGAATCTTGAGGAGGCTCATGTGCAAGGTCCGGGGAATGGGCGTGGCGCTGAGGGTGAGGCAGTCCACGTTGGTTTTCAGTTCCTTGAGGCGTTCCTTGTCCTTCACCCCAAAACGCTGCTCCTCATCAATGACCAAAAGGCCCAGGTTCTTGAAGACCACATCCTTTTGGATGAGCCGGTGGGTTCCGACGACAAGGTCGATGGTTCCTGCCTTGATATCCTGGAGGGTCTTTTTCATGGCGCCCCGTTCCACTAAGCGGGAGAGCATGGCAAGGCGTACCGGAAACTGGGAGAACCGTTCCTGGAAGTTCTCAAAGTGCTGTTCCGCCAGGATGGTGGTAGGCGCCAAAAACACCACCTGCTTTCCCCCCATGATGGCTTTGAAACAGGCCCGCACCGCCACTTCGGTCTTGCCGTAACCCACATCCCCGCAAACCAGCCGGTCCATAGGGTGGGGGCTTTCCATGTCCGCTTTGATCTCCTCCACACAGCGAAGCTGATCCTCGGTTTCCTCAAAGGGAAAAGCCGCCTCGAACAGGGTCTGCCATTCTGAATCCTCCGGGAAGGCAAAGCCCTGGGCAGCTTTACGCTTGGAATAGAGGTCAACCAGTTTCTGGGCAATGTCTTCCACGGATTGTTTCACCCGGCCCTTCCGGTTTTCCCAGGATTTGGAACCCAGCTTGTCCAGCCGGGGGGGGCTTCCCGCGTTCCCAATATACCGCTGCACCAGGTTCACCTGCTCAATGGGCACAAAGACGAACTCCTCCCCGGCATATTCCAGTTTGATATAGTCCCGCTCATGCCCCAAGGCCCGGATCCGCTCGATCCCCTTAAAAAGACCGATACCGTAGTTCACATGCACCACAAAGTCTCCGGGATTGAGCTCCACGAAGGTGTCGATGACCCTACTGCTGACGGTTTTCAATGATCGGGGAGGCCGCCGCCGTCTGCCGAAGATTTCGTTTTCTTGAACCACCATGAGCTTGCTACTGGGTAAGGCAAAGCCCGCAGAAAGGGGTAGAAAGCGTACAGAAACCGCGGCCGTTGCCTTTAAAAACTCCCCTATGCGTATTGCCTGCATATCCGACTCTGCCACCACCAGGATTTTCCAGCCCTCCTTTGCCAGGGCGGTAAATTCTTCCTTTAAATAATTGATATTGCCGAAAAAGCTCCGCGGCGGTTCCGCGGCTAGGGAAAGCCGCCGTGCCCCTGGTTCCCCCCCGCCTTTCATGCTCATAAAAGAAAAGCGTCGAGGATTCTCCTTAAGGAGTTCCTTAAAATTAAGGAGGACCTCCTCTGGACTCGGAACCTCCCGTTCCCGGCACGCCTTGGTATACAAGTTCCTACATTCCCGTTCCAACGACTCCTGGGCATTTTCCAATCGTTCTCTATCAACAAAACAAACCGCCCTCCCCTTAAAATACATGGTTATATTTCCCTGTATAGCCTTTGGGGTTTTGAGCGAAGGCTTCCTCGGTTCAAAGGCTGTTTTTTTTGCTTGTCCTTCCCGATCCGTCAACTGGAAAGCGGGAGCGGTGAAGAGGCGGAGTACCACCTGGGAAACGTGGGCTTGACTGGTTTGGGTGCGGGGATCGAATCCTTTTATGGATTCTATCGTGGTAACGTTGAACAGGATCCGGTAGGCGGTCTCGTCTCCTCCCATGAGGATGTCCAGGACCTCCCCACGAAGGGCGAATTCACCCTGAATCTGGACTTTAGGGACCCGGGTATAGCCGTAACTCACCAAGGTTGCTGCCAGAGCAGTGGTGTCCAGGGTATCCCCTGGTTTAAGGGGGATGAGGAAACTACTCATGTACTCAGGAGAAGGAACCGGGCTGAGGAAAGCCCGTTGAGAGGCAATGACCATACGGTACGGTTTCAAGGCATCCTCTCCTGCCGCCAAGAGACTGAGGACCTTGGTCCGCTCACCGAACACCCTGGAACGGGGAGAGAGCTCCTGGTAGGGCAAGGCCCCCCACCAGGGAAACACAAGGACAGGGGTTTTAAGGGCTTGGAGGTCCCCGGCCAGAAAGGTAGCGTCGGTTTCGGTGGGAACCACTACCAGGAAAGGAGCAGAGCTGGTTTCAGCAAGCAAAGAAAGGAGGATAGCCGCCAGGGATCCTTCCACGCCCTCGATTTCCAGAGGGAACTGTCCCTGCTTAAACGCACAAACTACCTGCCGTATCCCCGAGGAAGCAGTAACTTGATCCAGTAATGAAGGAAAGGATAAGGTATTCATAACAATATACCGATTACTATAGTATATATTGACCCATCATGGGCAGTATATTTTATGAATCACGGAGTCTCATGGTGAAACAACGCTATACCATCATCTTTATCGCCGCCCTCTTTTTTGGGGTCCTCTCTGCGGTTGCAGCTGACATTGGGTTGAGCATACGGTATTTTGATAAGCGGATCTATTATGTATATGGACCTTCAGACCTTTCTGGTAGGATCGAGCCCATCTATGTACAGGTAACCATCACCAACAATAGCCCTTCCCCATTCCGGTTTAAATTGGCGGATGAACGGGTCTTCTCCATAGATTTTGACGTAAGGACTATGACGAACCGGCTCGTAGACCCGGCGCTTTTTTTACTGCGTAAACGGAGCCAAAGCCAACAGGTATATTTCCGGGAAGTAGCTATCGCAAGCGGGGAGTCCTTCTCATTTGTGGAAAATCTCAGAGACTATGCGGATTTGCAGCAGAGTGGTTCTTTCATCGTGCAAGCCCGGATGTACCCTGAATTGTACCGGACCGCGGCAGCAGGCAGTTCGGTCCGTCCCCTGGAATCAAATCGGCTTTCCTTGAGCCTGCGGCCTCCGTCCATCATAGGGCCTGAGGGGATACCCCTGGAAATGGATGTGGAGACCGGTGCGGTCTTAGTGCGGGAGAAACTGCCCCCTGATGAGGTGATCAAATACCTGTTAAGCGCCCGGCAGAAGTCCCAATGGGAAAAGTTCTTTCTCTACCTGGACCTGGAATCCATGATTACCCGGGATGGGGTACGCCAGCGGCAATGGCTTACGGAATCCGAAGAAGGCCGCAGGCAGATGTTAGCCCGCTATCGGGCGGATTTACAGCTATTGGTGGTGGATGGGGATATTGCGAGCATACCTACGGAATTCCAGATTGAGCGGACCAACTACAATGAAATGGAAGGCACCGTAGTGGTCTTAGAGAAATTTAAGATTGGACCCACGGTTACAGAAAAGAAACGGTACACCTATTATGTACGCCGCAAATACGATATATGGACCGTGGTGGATTATTCGGTTGTTAATTTAGGAACTGAATAGCCAGGAGCATGGATGAAGCTACTGCTGGTCATTGGTTCTGATGATACCTTTGATCGGGTTTCTTACTATACCACAGCGATGGGGTTCGATCTTATCCGTTATCGGTATATACTAAAAAGTATGGACAACCTGGATGCAGTGGATCCGCAGGGGATCATCATCAGTGCCCACGATTTTCCTTGGCACTGGAAGGTCTTGTTGCAATTCGTAAGAAGCGAACGGACCAAAGAGGACTGCCCCATTATCATCCTTAAAGGCATCCAGTTCCCCTTAGAAGCAGCGGCAAAAGCCTTTTATCTGGGGGCGAACGGCCTGGTTATGGAAACCCTGGACGACCCTAGAGAAATTAAGCGGCTGCAAGACCTCTTACGGGGGAGCATTCCAGTGCAGGAACAATACCGGGTCCGTCGGTACTTTGAGGACCCATGGAACCGCTTTGGGTTTGTCCTTTCCCATCCTATGAATAAGTTGCTCATCACCGGACGGGTTACCTGCATTTCAGTGGCAGGTATTTCCTTTTATCCCGATTGTATGGTTTCGATGAAAGACATAGGCGTGAACAGGGAGCTACCGGACTGTTCGCTCCGGGCCGGAAAGTCGGTGCTTTCCCCGGTCTGCAAGCTTATCTATCCTGGCCGGGTGCTTATCCTGGAATTCCTCTCCTTCCCTGATAATGAGAAGGCCATGCTGGAGGCATACCTCCAGGGACGTGCACCGCCAATCAAGGAGTGAACCTTGGAGGTATTAGGGTTTAGTTTTAACGCCATAGCCCCCTTGTTATTTGCCGTTGCCTTGGGCTGGTTTATGGCATGGCATCGGGATATGAGCGAGAGGGATGTAGGGGTGCTCAATAAGCTGTGTTTTCGCTATCTCCTTTCCTTGCATATATTCAACAGCACCCTATCTATTGATTATTATGCGGAATTCAAGCTGAGGCTTTTGCTCTTCACTGCGCTCTGTATATGCGCTATCACGATCCTTGCCTGGCTCATTTTCACGATTACGGTCAAGGAGCCTGAGCGCCGGTGTATTTTCATCGTAAGCGCATATCGGTCAAACAACATCATTTATGCCCTGCCCTTAGCGGCGAATCTCTTCGGCGAGTCGGGTACCAAGGCTGCGGCTATGCTGGTACCTATTACCATAATCCTGTTTAACTTCTTGACCGTGATCACGATGGTCTATCACAGTCAGCGGCTCAATAGGCAAACCGAGGGCTCCTCCTTGGCAGGGGCGCTTAGGCGTACGGCCCTTGATATAGGGAAGAACCCCCTCATTATCGGTTCAGTGCTGGGGATCCTCTTTTCTGTATGCCATATCGACTTACCTGTTTTCCTTAGCAATGGTATCCGATCCGTAGCCCTGACCAGCACCCCTCTTTCGCTGGTCCTCCTGGGGGCGCAGATTGATCTCAAAAAATTAGCCCACAACATCGGCCCGGTTTTGGCGGCCTGTATGGTGCGTTTGGTACTGGTACCAGGGATGGTGCTGCCGATCATCATAGGGATGGGCTTTCGCGGGCCGGAGCTAGGGGCTTTAGCAGTGGTGTTTGGGGCGCCTTGTGCGGTAGGGAACCTGATAATGGCCCGTAACTACAAGCTGGATCCGGCATTCGCCGCCCAAATCGTGTATCTTTCCACGGTCCTGTCCATGCTCACCATGTTTGGCATCATATCGGTCCTACGCGCCTTGGACTTGTTTTAAGTTTCCCTGTACCCCTCATTCCGTGCAGCCCTTGCGGCATGGAAAAGGAAGCGCCTATGGCGCATTAAACACAGGATGGATATGCCCATGAACAGCGTACAACGCGGAAAGGGTTCTACTGGCATAAGCGTTGGTTACGGATAGATTATCAAATTCCCTGGCAATTATTACCAACATCAACGAGCACTTGCACAAAATCCGGGTACAAGGCTACCCAACCTGCCTCAAGTGGCGGGCACGTACATCGTCCGTACCAACAACGAGACGTCCCGGTGAATCAAGGCGGAAGGGCATGTGGCGGAGAATGCCACGCACCGCATCATCCCGGCTTGAGCGTCGGAGCCTGAAATTTGGAGATTGTTACCCAGGCTTGTTTTTAGGCCTTTTGCCTTTTCAGCGCTCTTTCCCCACTTTTTCCACCAGCTCTGCCAACAAGGGCATAAGCTGCTTCTTCCGGGATACCACATCTTTGAGCACATAGATCCCCGGCTCACGCATGGGGAAGTTGATGCGGCGTATGAAGGGCTTTTTCCCGGTAACAAAAAGCAACGAATTAAGCACCGTTACATCGGTAACCAAGAGCGCGGCAAACAGGTGATCCTTGCCTTCCCGCACCTGTTCCAAGGCCCCGGTAATTTCGGCCCGCCGTGCCACCAAAGATCCGGGATTATCCGTCTCTATCTGGCTCACCGAAAAACTGAGGCCTTGCTCGGTGTATTCTTTCATGTCCAGCTTAATCAGCTCTTCTCCTGACAGGGAATTAACCTGGTTTGCCACGCCCTGCATATCAAGCCCCAGGCTTTTAATGTCCAAGCCGGTAATAGAGGATAAGTACTCCGCGGTTTCTATATCCGTCTCGGTAGTCGTCGCTGACTGCAAGGCCAGGGTATCCGCGATAATGCCGCAAAGCAAGATTGAAGCAATCCCCTTTTCCAAGGGCACCTTCTGCTCCCGGTACAGGTTGGTGATGATGGTGCAGGTCGCTCCCACCACCCGGTTGATAAAGGTGATGGGATAGCGGGTGGAAAGATTCCCCAGCCGGTGATGGTCTATCACCTCCTGTATCTTGTAGTGCTCTATTCCCTCTATGGCCTGGCTTGGCTCATTATGATCCACCATAATCACCTCTACATTCGGCTCCTTGATGAGGTCTCCCTCAGAAATTACCCCCCGTACCGTTCCCTCATCGTCGGCTACCGGTAAACACCGGGAAGGCATCTTGGTAATGGTATCCCTGAAGGTCCACACCGGATCCTTCAAATGGATAAGGGGCACGCTGCTGTCGCCTAAGGTACTGGTGGGTACCGAATAGATGATCAACATAGCCGTGGAAGAGGTGTCAAAAGGACTTATCAGCACGGTTACCTTGTTTTTCTCCGCAAGTTCGGTGAGCTCCCGGGAAAGGGTGTGTCCTGCAGAGAGGATGAGCGCCCTGACGCTCATCTCAATACAGCAGCGCTGTATATCCCAGCGATCCCCCACAATCACCAAAGCATTATCTGCGCCCTCTGCTTCCAGGTGGCCCTTGAAATGGGCCGTATAGGATGCCGCTACGACAATGGGGGATTTTCGGATCTCTTCACCGTTAAAGAGGGTAATGGGCTGGGCATGGATGGTTGCCGCAAGGTGATTCAAGCTCAGGGGAAAGGAGGATTTTTTGCGGGGATTGATATGATTGATGATATAGCGGCTAAAACTCTGGTAGTGGAGCATACTCAGGTACACCCCGTTCTGGTCAACTATGGGCAGGACCTTGGCATCGTCCTTTTGCAAGAGTTCCAGGGCTTCCCACACACTGGTATCCTCCTTGACCGTTACCGGTTCCCCGGAAATATAGTGCTTTGCCTTGGGGATCAGATCCGGCAGATACTCAGGCACGCTTACGCCAAAGCGTTCAAAGATGTATTCGGTTTGCGGGTTTATTTTCCCTGCTCGGGCAGCCACAACCTTACGCTGCCCCTGCAGCTGCTTAAGTCGGGCATAGGCAGCAGCGGAAACTACCGAATCCGTATCCGGGTTTCTATGTCCTATGACGTAAACGGTCTTTTTACTCTGTTCTATTTCTTTATTTTCCATAACATAATCCTTAAGATAGGCCGCAGCAGCGGATTCAATCGCGCAACGCTTCACCTAGACTTCCGCAGGAACCGGAGTTGAGGGGCAAGACCGCAAGGTAAAGGGTCTGCTGATCTTCGATTAAGCTATAGGCCCTTGCCGCTATGGCCTGTTTCTCCTTTTTTGCCTCGCCGAGCTTATGGGTAAGCGCAGGATCCCGAAAGGGCACAGTAGCGGAAACCCCCTGCTTTGTCTTAACCATTTCCAAGGTTCCCTTTCTTCCGTTCGATATGGAGCATAGCTTAAATATACCCTAAATCAAAACTTTTTGAAAGCTCGCGAAAGAGAACCTAGTGGTTCTATTGCTTAATGGTTCTCCTTACTCATAGTAATACGCTTGAAAATTTTTTATTCTTTCCAATATTTAGTAATGTTTAGCTTTCTCCAATACGAAAATTAAGAGAAAAATGAGCATGGACAAATGAGGACAAATCAAAAGGTGAATCAACAATACGAAAAGGGGGGTCCCCTATGCTCTTAGAATTATTAAAAGGAGAATATGCTGTGTATCAATGTAATACACAATATGCTCTAGATAAAAATAGAGTAGAAAAAGAATTTTTGTCATTAACAAAAACAAAAGACGAGATTTCAATAGTGGCAAGCTCAAAATCAATAGAACCGTATGAAAAAATTGAGGACGGTTGGAACATATTAAAAATAATGGGAACACTTGATTTTAGTTTAACTGGAATAATCAGTACAATAAGTACAATATTAGCAAATGAAAACATTAGTGTTTTTGTAATATCCACCTATAATACCGATTATATTATGATAAAAAAAGAAGCTATAGAAGCGGCAATAGAGGTATTGAAAAAAAATGGGTATGAAATAAAGAATGAAATATAAAACCAAGAACCTGCTTTTTCCATACCCCCTGTGCGCTTCCCTGTAATGCAATGTTGATGTTAAAAGGCACCATTTCCGCTCTCTCAAAGCCTCAAAATCCAATGGTATTTCCCTAAGGCTCTTCCCCCAAGAGCCTCATTGAACAAACCTTCAAAAAAGAGGATACTTATAAAAAATAGAAAACCATATAGGTATAGGTGGAAGCTAGTTGGAGGACACCATGAAAGCGCTTATTCTCGGTATTATAATTCTCTTTGGGGTGGTATTTTCGGTCTTACCGAGCGGCTTGGGATGGGGGAAAGAAGTGTTGGTCTTTCTCAAAGGAGCTTTGCCGGTGATTGCCGCCTTTATCGGTCTTATTTCACTCTTCATCGGTATTGCAGACATCAAAGACATGAATGAAGCGAAGAAAGAGGAAAGCCCTCAAGAAGGGGAAAAAACAGAAGAAAAAAAAGCAGCCCCCCAGGAGCGCCCTCGTTCTTGAGGCGCTCCGCAGTGCACTTTATGGGGTGGAGAAGGAAGTACTCAAGACCTCTTGGTTGAGAACGAAGGCTACCCGCCCTTCCCGTAGGAGACGGCGGTTATCCTCCAAAGAGACAATTTGGAGTGCGTCTTGACGGTCTATGATGGGATCCGTGGGGTGGATGCCGAAGACTCCTTGGGCGATGATCCGCAGGGGATTAGAGCCTACCAAACGAATCAGCTCATCCTCAAGCCCTGAAGGGGTAGACTGAAATATCTGATTTCTGGACACATACCGGACGATACTTTCCACCTGTTGGGGATCTACCATGCCCTGTTCGTATATGAGGTTCATATCCGTATCCCAAACCTTCGGGAAAAGGCAGGGGCGGGTGAGGGCGGTATTATGCTTCCCGTGGATGGGTAATGCCTCATCCGCGATGATGAGGATCCCCGTATAGGGGATAGCAGGAACCGGAATGAGGAGCCGCATACTATCCCTGGGCTGACTATGCCGTATGAGTTCCCCACTGAGTTTGTTAAGGTTCAGGGTGTACTGAGCGGACATAGCGGCTAAGTCAAAGGTTATTACCGCGGGAATCTTCTGGGCCGCTGAACTGATACTATCGGTACGCCTTATAGAGAATTCCCCCCGGTTTAACAAGTCCCCCAGGGTGTCAACGGAATCAACCAGTATGGACAACAGGTAGGGTCTTACCAGATAGGGGTATTCCCCTTGGAGGATTTCCTCTGCCTGGATTCTCCCGGTAGGCAGGCGGATCCCCGCAGAAGCAAGATCCACGGTTACGGTGGCGTTAATTTCCATTCGTTTCCACTCAATAGCCCCCCTAATGGCAACCTCGGTTTCCCCAAAAACCGACCCTACCAAGACAAGGAGCAAACAGGAAAACATACGTGGTTTCATACTTACCTTATCGGAGTTTTGAGGTGTTTTCCTTCATGGAGAATATCACTTAATCCCATACCGTTAGCATTGGCGAGCGCTTCAGGAGCGATATTGTAGGACCGGGCTATGGACCAGAGGGTTTCTCCTGATTTTACCTGATGAATACCCGCAAATTGCTCCAAGCCCACCGAGGTAGCGGTGTTCAGTGGTTTTTGGATGTCCTTAAACGCGGGGATCAAGAGACGGGAACCAATTTTGAGATACTTAACCAGGGTCCCTGGATTGGAATTGAGGATATGATCCACCGATATACCGTAATGCAGGGCCAGGGCAGAGAGGGTATCTCCGGATTTAATGGTATGAAAGTAATATTTGATGAGGGTCAGATCATGCCGCCCTAATACCTCGTAAATCGCCGGGGCATCCGCAGCCCGAACCTTGAGCTGATAGTCCGGATCCGGGGGGGTAACGTTAAACAAGAGCTCTCGGTTAGCCCTTTTGAGATCATCCAGGTCAACCTCGGCTGCCAAGGCCAATAATCCCAGATCGACGGTTCTGCCCACCGTGATCCGGGTCCATTCGGGATCCTCGGGCCATACCGGTTCAACCCCGAAACGGCGAGGATGGGACATAATATAGGAGATGGCCAGCAGTTTGGGCACAAAATGGATGGTTTCCTGGGCCAGTTCTTTTCGTGCGGAGAGGACCCAATAGTCCTTAATACCGGTTTTCTGGATGATCCGACTGATGCCCCCCAGTCCGGTATTATACGCGGCCAGAGCCAAGGCCCAATCCCCCAGTTGTCGGTAGTTTGTCTCCAGTTTGCTGAGGGCGCCCATAGTAGATTTCCAGAAATCCATCCGTTCATCCACCCAGTCGGTTATCTTCATATTATAGGGGGCGATACTGTTCTTCATAAATTGCCACAGTCCAGTGGCGCCGGATTTACTTACCGCAGCGGGAATATACGCGGATTCAATCACCGGGAGGTACATCAATTCCGGCGGTAGATTCCGGGCCTCGATCTCTCGTCTAATAAAAGCCAGATAGGGACTGCCTCGGTGCATGATGGCAGTGAGCCATGCAAGCCCTTGCGGGCTGGAATACCGGCTGAGGTACTGCTGAGTCAGGGGCTCCTTAAGGCCCGGTATGACCCCCTGCCATGTGGATGGAATCTCTGGCTTAACATGGTTTGATTCAGTATAAGAGACGTGCCGCATGGGACGGAATTCTTGACCGAGGTCTAGAGGATTGATAAACAGGACTTCCTGAGGTGATTCCGAGATCAGGTCAATAACCGCAGGAAGCTTTTCCCGCAGATTTTCCCTCTCCTCAAGGGTTTCCCGAAGTTTGGCTTCAGGAATTTCTAAGAGTAACGCTGCAGGAAGATCGGGAAGCGGCAAGGTAACTTGAAAATCCGGGTCATCCCGCACTGATTCGGCTGGCAAGGAACTACAGGACATCAAAGTACTCAGTATGCATACCAGAAGGAGCCCCTTCTTCCTAAAGCACTGATTTCCCCACCACCATAAGGATACTGAAAACAACGCGATCATTACATAGGTCATTAGAATTTCTCTCCATAATAAACTCCTGCCCACTCCCAGCGGCCATGGATATCAGGATTCAAAGGAAAATATATCTTTCGGAAATAAAAATACCAGGTAGAAATAAATTGATCCCAACCGGAGGTACGTAAATATGCCTCCGTAGCATTGGAACTGGTATCCAGGACATCGGCGTAGTGGATCTGATTGCCCCGCATAAAGTCGGTAAGGTTAAATTCCGCCATCCCTGAATCGTCCGTATCCCCTTGTGCCCAGGATCGGGCAAAAAAATTAACTTTAGCCTGGTACTGCCGGAGCCGGATGCTATTTCCATCGACTAAGGCGCCCTTGACCGCATTGACCAGGCTGTTGAGATTCTCAAAGGTCCAATCCTTGGAAGACTGGTTAAAGTCCACCAGTTGTTTAGCGTAATGATCCGCATTGGGAAACCCCAGGATGATGGTACCCCGATAGGGCAGATACTGGGTATAAGATTGGATGGCCCCATTCCAGTCTCCGATTTGCTCATAGGCCTGGCCCAGCATGAAGTAGGTCATCCCTAGATCCAGGGAATCAGAAAAGCGGGCAATCAACTCCTCGTAATAGGCAACCGCTTGTTCCGGATTATCCACCAGGGTGATCAACTGGTTAAGGCAGGCTAAGTGAATAGATTGTCCCTCCACCATCAAATCAGGGTAATTTTTGATAATCACATCAAAGTAAAGAGCCGCCACCGGGTATGCCTCCTGCTGGATATACCCATAAGCCACCATGAGCAGGTAATAGGCGTTGTAAGGATCTTGGGGATTCCGGTTCGTCCGGGAAGTGAGGAAATTGATGAGTTTACCGTATTCCTGTAAACGGATATACCGGTTAGCAATCTCTCGAACCACTGCGAATTCAACTTCATGATAATCAACCGTATCCTGAGTTTCTCTCGTTTCCTGTTCTCCTGCATCGGCTTCCCGGTTTTCTGTTTCCTTCGCTAAAAGGACAAAAAGCTCTCGCAGGGTTTCCCGATCTTCCTGAGAACCGCTGATATAATAGGAATTGAGCCAAGGCATCTCAGCATAGTGCGGGCCGGGGGCGCAACCGAGAATCCCCTTTGTCAAGACCAAGATAAGCAAACACCCTAAACAAGATGATGCTAAACGGCAACGGGCTATAATACTCCTCCTATATATGGCTCTGCCAGTCTGCTGACTAAGCCTCTGACCGCCTGTTGATATAATACACGGTTACCTTACGTAATAGGGTTTCTTTTCAATTATCGAACTTTTATGAAGGAAAATAAAACCTTATGCAGGGTAAAGGCAACAGGCAAAGAGAACATGCAGGGAGTTCATCCCCCTGCACCCTCGAATCAGGGTATCCTACTTTTTACAGGCCCAGCAGGTACTGGTTCAAGCTATTCTCCAGCCGTTCCTGTTTACCGCTGGTGATCCCCGCAGTCCCGTAAGCCGAGCCTAAACGGGCCAGTTCTTCAAGGCTCAGTTCCCCTTTGACGAACCGCGCGCCATCCCCGGTATCAAAAGAGGCGTAGCGATTTTTCACAAAACCCTCCAGTTTCCCGTCATCGATAATCCGCTGGGCTACTTCCAGGCCCACCGCAAAGCTGTCCATGCCACCGATATGGGCCTCGAAGAGATCCGCCGGATCCACCGAATTCCGCCGGATCTTGGCGTCAAAGTTAAGGCCGCCGGTAGTGAAACCCCCGGCTTTGAGGATGGTGTACATAGCCAGGGCGGTTTCGTAATAGCTGGAGGGAAACTGGTCCGTGTCCCAGCCGTTCCGAGGTTCTCCTCGGTTGGCGTCTACCGAACCGAAGATGCCCAGGCTCACCGCAGTTTCAAGTTCGTGGACAAAATCATGGCCCGCCAGCTCCGCGTGGTTGGCTTCAATGTTGACCCGGAAATCCTGGTCCAGACCGTGGGCCCGGAGGAAGCCTGCCACGGTTTCCACATCGTAATCGTACTGGTGTTTGGTCGGCTCCATAGGTTTAGGCTCAATGTAGAACGCCCCGGTAAAGCCTTGCTTCCGGGCATAGTCCCGGGCCATGATCAGAAACCGGGCCAAATGATCCTTCTCTTTCTTTAAATCGGTGTTAAGGAGGCTCATATACCCTTCCCGGCCTCCCCAGAAGGTGTAGCCCTGGCCTCCCAATGCAATGGTGGCGTCAATGGCAGCCTTAACCTGGGCTGCGACAAGGCTCACCACGGCAAAGTCCGGGTTAGTGGCAGCACCGTTCATAAATCGGGGGTGCGTAAAGAGGTTCGCCGTACCCCAGAGGAGCTTGACCCCCGTAGCCTGCTGCCGTTCCTTAGCCTTGGCCACCAGGAACTGAAGGTTTTGCTCACTTTCTGCGGGGCTCTTCCCCTCTGGGGCCATATCCCGATCATGGAAGGCATAAAATTCCGCGCCTAGCTTGGTGAAGAACTCAAAAGCCGCATCCAGCTTGTGTTCCGCGGCCTCCATAGGGTTCTTGGCATCGGTGATCCAGGGGTGGGGATGAGTCGGGGCCCCAAACGGATCCGCCCCATCTGCACAGAAACTGTGCCAGTAGGCAATGGCAAAACGGAGATGATCCTTCATCTTCTTCTTACCCACGAATTTTTCAGGATCGTAATACTTAAAAGCCAAAGGATTATCGCTTTTAGGCCCTTCATACCCAATCCTCCCAATACCGGGGAAGTACTCTTTGTTCCCCACAAAATAATCCGCCATACAACCTCCAAAAAATTACCTAGTACCAAGGACCCTGCAAACGAAGTTGCTTGTAGGGGACCTTCCACCTTGTTATGTATACAGGGGAGTTAAAGCCCCCAGATAGCGAGCATATACCTCATAGGCCCGATTGTAGGCTGCCACTGAGGCGGCATCGGGGTTTACCTGAGCCCCTCCCGTTAAGATGACATGGTCTTCTACCAAAGATTCAATTGAGGCACTGGTTCCTGCTTTTTTCATAGTTTCCCAGGTCCAGAGGGCCTGGATAGCCCCGCCCATAGCAGCGGCTTCATCCCCCGCAGGAACCTGCACCGGAAGGTTCATCACCTGGGCCGCAATGCTTTGCCAGAGGGGACTTTTGGCCCCGCCGCCGATGAGCCGAATTTCTTTTGCCTTGAATCCCAAGTGGCTAAACCCCTCCATACCGATCCGCATCCCAAAAATCGCGGACTCCAGACTCGCCCGGGCGATGTTCTCCCGGTTGAAGTTGGCTGCGGTGATCCCATTGATGCTGGCCCGGCCATTGGGGAGGTTCGGGGTCCGTTCTCCGTTAAAGAAGGGTAATACCACCAGTCCCCCGGCGCCAATAGGCGCCGTGGCTGCCTGGGCGTCAAAGCTCTTCACATCCAAGCCGAAAAGAGAGCGGAATTCCTCACTAGCCACGGTACAATTCATGGTACAGAGCAGGGGGAGCCAACCCCCGGTGGAAGCGCAAAAGGCTGCCAGGTTTCCCGTGGGATCGATCACCGGGACTTGGGAAAACCCAAAGAGAGTTCCTGAAGTCCCCAGGCTCATGGTGAGGAATCCGTCTTTTACCGCGCCGGTCCCGATGGCGCCCATCATGTTATCTCCCCCCCCGGCAGCCACGATGGCTCCTTGGGGGATGCCGAAGGTCCGGGAAGCAGCTTCAGAAACGGTCCCTGCCGCTTCCCCTGGTTCAAGTAGCCGGGGGAGATAGCTCTGGATGGCCGGGTCAATGAGATCACAGGCCCAGTAAGACCACTGGCGAGTGCGGACATTAAAGAGGGCGGTCCCCGAAGCATCCCCGTATTCGGCGGTGTATGCACCGGTGAGGAGGAAATTGATATAATCATGGGGGAGTAGGATATGTCGCAGCCGGGCGAACAGATCCGGTTTATGGTTTTTAAGCCACTGCACCTTGGGCGCGGTATACCCGGGCCGCATGGGAAGACCGGTCTCCCCGATGAGAACCCCTTCCCCCCCTGCCCGGGCAGTGAGTTCCGCACATTCCGGGGCAGTGGAAGTGTCGCACCAGAGCTTGACCCGGTACAGGGGTTGCCCCTCCTCGTCCAAGGGTACGAAACTATGTTGATGCCCAGAAACCCCGATGGCCTTGATGCGTGCGTTGAGACCGGGCTTGCTTTTTTCTATCTCGGAAAAACAAGTTTTCAAAGCTGCTTGATACCATGCAGCCTCTTGTTCCCGAGTGCCGTCCTGCTCTGCAATCATATCCACCGGTGCCTGCGCCCGAGCCAGGACCGATTTCTGTTCATAATCGTATAGTAGTACCTTGCAGCTTTGGGTTCCGAGGTCTATACCGCATAGGATGCTCATAAAATCCTCCTTCATCCGTTTATAATACTAGAAAGGGGATGCCCTATCTATATACAGCTTGCGATAGCTCCCTCCAAGGCATCCAGGTGGGGTTTGATGAGCGCAATGGGATCGGTTTTCTTCCTGAGGATCCCTAATCGCGGGGGAATTGCTATGGTTTGACCGGTGGCTTTTGAAACCGTTTCCGCCTCCCGGGCAGGGTGACCGGTGGTAAGGATGACCACATGAGCGTCTGCGCTGGATACGTCATGGGAGGCCATAAGCCGCTGTGCTGCGGCAAAGGCCACTGCTCCATGAGGATCCAGTACTATACCGTATTGTTTCCAGACCTTATCCATGACCCCTAAGGTTGTCCGGTCATCAATAGCCGCAGGGAAGACCATGTTCCGCATCACCGCGGGGGCTTCCTCATAAAACGAGAGGAGTCGCTCATAATTTGAAGGAACACCCACATCCAAGGCCGGAGACACCGTGGAGATCGGCTGCTGGGGTTTAAATGCCTCTCCGGTCAGAAAGCCCCCAAAGGCATTATTTGCGTTCATGGCCGCGATGAAGCCCCGTACCGGCATACCGAACTTCCAGGCATAGAGGCCGGCTATCAGATTACCGAAGTTACCACAGGGCACACTGAAGAGCAGATCCCCTTTTAATTGCTTCTTGAGTTTGATGAAGGCATAGAGGTAATAAAAGGCCTGGGGCAAGAGCCGTCCTGGGTTGAGGGCATTGGCAGTGGAAATACCGTACCGTTCTGCAAAGGGCTTGTCCTTGATGGCTTCGATTACCAGGCGCTGACAATCATCAAAGGTACCCCGGACTTGAATGGGGATGATATTACCTCCCTGGGAAACAAAGGTACTGGGATCCAGGCCTCGGATGGGTCCTGAAGGGTAGAGCAGGCAGGATAGGATGTTCTGCCGCTGGTAAAACGCATGGGCTATGCTGACCCCTGTATCTCCCCTGGTAGCGGAGAGGACCATGCCCCGGCGGTTATTTTTCAGCAGCTCTTCCATGACTGCGGCAAGAAAGGCGATACCAAAGTCCTTAAAGACCCCGGTGGGGCCGTTATAGAGGTTTAAGAGAGAGAACCGTTCATCCAACTGCTGGATTTCAGGCTCAAAGGCAAAGGCGCTTTCAGCAACCCGGGAGGCGGAGAAGGGATTAAGTTCTCCTTGCAGGAGCGGGGGGGCAACGGTGGCTACTAATTCGGGATATGCCGTATCGGTATCCATATAGAGAAAAAACTGCCGCAAGTCCATTACCGAAGCCGGGACATACAGCCCCCCTTCTTGGGGCAGACAACGGAGGATCGCATCCTTAAAAGAAACCACGACTTTATTTGATTGGGTAGATTTGAACTGCATGCATTATCCTTAGCATATACGGTTTGCTAGGGCTTTGCCGACCTTTAGGGTTCTTACTAGGTATCATTAATGACTGTCTTTAACTATCTTGATGCAACATACTACTTTCGAACATACCACGAAGGCCGACAGGTTCCTAGGTAACGTTCACTGGGTAACGTTCATTGGTTACAGTGTACTCATAGAATCAGGAATCTGCAAGTGTTCGGTCAGGGTTGGTGTTCGCAATTCCTTGGTATCTTTGACAGAGTCCTGATTCGGTCATATACTGTAAGTCAGTGGTCTTTTCAGCAGATGCATGGATTGAGAGGGCTCTGGGATAGTTGGTTTTACAGGCAATCATGACAAAATGCCCGTAAAATGGGATAAAACACTAAAAGGGATGGGTGTAAAATGGCAATTATTACTATCTCCCGGGAATTAGCAGCTCTGGGTGATGAGACGGCCCATGAATTGGCACAATTGTTACATTACCGTTTCGTGGACAAAGAAACCTTGGAAACCCGGATTAAATCCTTTGGGATTGAAGAGCGGAAATTGCGGAAATACGATGAGCGGAGACCTTCATTCTGGGCATCCCTCTCCCAGGATCGGGATGATTATCTCCATTATCTTAAAACCGCAGTCCTGACCGAAGCCAGCCAGGAAAATGCGGTCATTATCGGCCGAGGGGCTAATGTGATCTTGAAAGAGGTCCCGGGGGTACTGTCGGTTTTCCTCACCGCTCCTCTAGAGATTCGCCTCCAGCGGGTAAAGAGCTATTTCCATTGTGATGATAAACGGGCCCGGCAAATTCTTGAACGAAGTGATAAGGATCGGGAAGGGTTTCATCATTATTTTTTTGAGATGGAGTGGCATGCTTCGGGAAATTACCATATCAGCCTGAATACCGGACACCTACACCCTTCCATGTGTGCGGAGATCATCAAGTACCTGCGGGACAAGCTCATCACCGAAGAAGCAGAGTCCCAACAGATCCTCCGTTTGCAGGAACTAAGCTTAGGACAGCAGGTGAAACAGTACATCCTCTATGAGAAGGAAATCCCCATTCATTTTTTGGAAACCGCGGTTTCCAAGGATCTTATAAGCCTCTATGGAGTAGCCAGTTCCCAGGCCATGGTGGAGGCTGCGGTTTCTGCAGCGCAAGAAGTAGCCCCTCTCATGGTGGTACAGTCCGAAATGCAGGTTGTCCAAGAATACAAAGTGATACCCTAAAAGCCCTTTCATCTACCAAAAAGGTGAGGTTTCCATCATGTTCCTCGGGGGCTAAGATATTGGGTGCGATTATCGCCATAGGTGCGCTGGTGCTCAAGGGGACTATTTCCCCTGCTCTGGATATTGATGCGGTGATCAAGGCGGCTGCCTTGGTGGTACTTATTTTCGCCCCTATCGATACTATACAATGGTATTCAAGAATATTTTTGAACCTTTAGGCAGCAGCAGACAAGAATACTATGGAGGTGGCAAATGGCCGTGTTGGTGGCAGTAATTATACTCCTTTTTGTATCCTGCACGGTACTCTTATTGATTGTCAAAGTACAGGTTGCAGATGAAGAGCGTACCCGCAACAGTGTATACTGTGAATAATAACATCAGCGGATTTTGTCCATTATTCCCGAACCCACTGTATATATCCGATTCTTGGAACGCAAAAACCTGGCGCCTACGGACAAATGGGACGATCTCAAGTGGGGAGAACATGCCCACGCATTCACAGTGGCTCATTCAGTGGAAGCAGATATTCTGAATACCCTGCACGGCCTTATGAAGGACGCCATCAAAAACGGGGAAGCCTACGAAAGCTGGCGGAACAAAGCCCTAGAATTGATGAAGGCAAGTGGCTGGTACGGCGGAAACGGGCACACCGCAGGGGATAAAAAATATATCTCCTGGCGCTTACGGATTATCTACGATACCAATATGCGGATATCTTATAGTGCGGCCCAGTATCGCAAACAACTACAGGATGTCGAGGGCAGGCCCATCTGGGTGTACAAGTCCAAGCTGACCGGGAAAAACCGCAGGCAAGAACATATCGCGTTGCATGATACAGCATTCTGGTACGACGATCCCTTCTGGGAAATCTATTATCCGCCTAACGGCTGGGGCTGCCAGTGTTGGGTAACTACTAAAAGCGTTTCCGGCGCCAAACGAGACGGGATAGAACCACTACGATCAGGACCATCCGGGGAACCACCTGAAATAAAAGACACCCAGGGAAACCCCCTTGATTGGAGTAGCTTTGGCGACCCCACCTGGAAATACAATGCGGGAAGAGAAGCCAAAGCTCGGTATCACCGGGACATGAATCAAACCCGGCTTACCGAAGGGGAATTCAAGGTGTTGATTCGCCGCGCCCAAGAAGCAGATTACAAACCGTCGAATATTTTGTACCAAGTAGGCAAT
>JAITJS010000016.1 GCA_031278815.1 Treponema sp. | reverse complement strand
TAGTAAACACCATCATAAGGGTTTTGCCGTTTTTTTATAGCCCTGGTATGGAGCGGCTATAGTCGCCCCATACCAGGGCTACTGGGCTAAGTGTTGCACTTCAGCGTTGAACGCGGGATCGAAATTGAGCGTTTTTACGTGGATTTATTGTTTGGATTTATGATAAAAAATCATGATGAAATTCAGCGGGATTATAATGAGGTTAGTTTTGAAATACTGCGGCGGATAGCGAAATGGCGGTATACGGATTTTCAATTCCAGACTTTAGCCTGAAGCCGCCAGGCTTGCCTCTGGAATTACGAAACAAAAGCCTTACAACCCCGGGCTTGCCCCTGGAACTGTCGGAGCGCCCCCTGTAAACGCTAGGTTAAGCCCTAAAAACACCAGATTAGCCTTTGAAAGTATCAAACGATGCGAGTATTTACGCAAAATCAAAATTATGTATAATAAGTAAGAATCAGGAGGTACACATAATGGGGATAAACGTTACCGCCACCACCAGAATATAGCCTTGTATAACCTGAATACCTTTAAGGCGTATGCTATCCCCTGCGAATTTTCCGATGCCGTTCCACGAAAAAATAGTCTCGCAGGCAAACTGGCTGGCCAGGAGCGTGCCGAAATTTACCCCGATAAGGGTTACGCAGGGAAGCATCGCGTTCTTTATGCCATGCCAAGGTTTCCATTTCACCGTAAAGGCATACAGCAGCATAAGGCCCGGCCAAAAATCCGGTATGGTTGTACCCCACGCGGAAGGACCCGGAAAATATGATCCAACGGAGCATTACGGTACCGCGAACTTGAGGGTCGCGGGGAAACGCCTGAAAATTTCTTCGGTTACCGGCTTTTTTGTCTGAAAGAAGTCACCCAAATCAAGGCGCAACGCCTTTTGAAGCCAGTTGAGGTACTGAAAGGGCAGCGGTTTATCAAGCCCCCGTTCCGTGCGGATCCCGGCAAGACTTTCCGGAGTAACTTCTTGCCCCTGACTCCTACAGGATACGGGTTACAATGAACCTGAAACGCCTCATGATACTAACGGGGCGGGACTAATTATTTGCAACCTATTCCCCTATAAACAAATTTTCAGCCCGAAAACCTGTTTATAAGAGTTCATCTCCGAAAGGGCATCCCTTCTTGGAATGGAAAATAAGTAAATCCCTATCTCTTGCCCAGAGGGGGACTTGAACCCCCAAGCCCGCAAAGGCACTGGTACCTGAAACCAGCGTGTCTGCCAATTTCACCATCTGGGCGACTAGAACTAATATAGGATATTGCACGGGGGATAGTCAACTAGCATATCCCCCATTACCGCCTTTTTTAGCATGTCCCCTGCCGGTCAGGAAATGGCGGTTTCCAAAGCCACCTCCATCATCTGGGTAAAGGCGGTCTGCCGTTCCGCTACGCTCGTCTGCTCATAACTTATGAGGCTGTCTGAAATGGTCAGCAGGGTAAGGGCTTCCCGTTGGTATTTCGCAGCCAAGGTATAGAGTTCGGCACATTCCATTTCCACCGCCAAACAGCCGAATTGGGCCCAGAGCTTCCATTCCTCCGGGTCTTCGGTGTAAAACCTATCCGAAGAGACCACGGTGCCGACCTTGGGGTGCCAACCCCGGGAAAGCGCGGCCCCATAGGCGGTTTTAAGCAAGGTAAAGGATGCCGCAGGGGCAAAGCTTCTTCCTCCAAAACGGATAGAGTTAATCCCTGAATCCGTAGACGCAGCCAAGGCAATCACCATATCCCGCATTTTCAGGTCTGTCTGGATAGCCCCGGCAGTCCCGATCCGGATGGCCCGCTTTACCCCGAAGTCTTTGAATAATTCATTCACATAGATGGAAAGGGAGGGCATCCCCATCCCGGTCCCTTGCACCGATACCCGCGTACCCTGGTACAGCCCGGTATAGCCAAACATGTTCCGTACCTGGTTGTATTGCCGGGGCTCCTTAAGCAAGGTCTCGGCGATAAACTGGGCCCGCAGGGGATCCCCGGGAAGTAACACCGCCTCTGCAATATCCCCTGGTTTTGCCGCAATATGAATAGACATACTTCCTCCTGGTATAAGCATAGGCTATTGGGTAGGCTTTGTCAGCCTAGATATCCGCGAGATTATAGGGAGTCTCCTGGTATACAAAATTAAGCCAGTTAGAGAAAAAAAGGTGGGCATGGGCCCGCCAGCGGACTACCGGCGTTTTGGCAGGATCATCATCAGGGTAATAATGCTTGGGCACCTGTATGGGAAGTCCCCGGCTCAAATCCCGCCGGTATTCCCGGTCTAAGGTGAGGGGATCGTATTCCAGATGACCGGTAACGTATATTTCCCGGCCTTCCCGGGCAGTAACGATAAAGGCCCCTGCTTCCTCGGCTTTAGACTGAATGGTCAAGGCTGGTGTGGCGGCAATGGCCTTTTGGTCGCTTTCCGTATGCCGGGACTGGGGGGCCAGGAATTCATCGTCAAAGCCATGGAATAGGATCATCCGCCGTTCATGCACCACCTTATGGGGAAATATCCCGAAGAGTTTTTGGCTCAGGTTCCGCTTGGGGATGCCGTAACGGTGATACAGCCCTGCCTGGGCGCCCCAGCAAATATGCAGGGTGGACCACACGTTTTTTGCCGCGTAATCCAACACGGTGGTCAGTTCCTTCCAGTAATCCACTTCCTCAAAGGCCAGCGTCTCCACCGGAGCGCCGGTGATGATGAGACCGTCAAACCGTTCATGGGTGATGCACTCCGAAGGGGTATAAAACCGTTCAAGATGACCTGGAGGGGCATTATGGGACTCGTGGCTTCCCATGCGCAGAAAACGTATATCCACCTGCAAGGGACTGTTACTCAAGAGCCGCAGTAATTGGATTTCCGTATCCAGGGTAGTGGGCATAAGATTGACAATAGCCACCTTCAGGGGCCTAATATCCTGATGTAAGGCCCGGACATCGGCCATAACAAAGACATGCTCCTCTCTCAAGGCGTTATATGCAGGTAAAGCAATAGGAATCTTTATAGGCATGAAGGTACTATGCTCAATTTTTGCGAAAAATACAACCCCCAGCCCGCCAGCGGGCTTAAAGCCCATGACTGGCAGTGGTGATACGAAATCGAAGCGCCCTCCGCCGCTAGCCTGCAGTGGTCTGGATAACATTCTGGGGGTGGGCCACTGGATCCCTCCATAGATCTATGGCCATAAGCCGCCTTTAGTCCGGCTCCTTCCGAAGGAACGGCCCACCCAGCCATCGGCTTGCTTGCATTTCCTGCACACCAGCAGATACGAGATGGCGCCTTCTACCCGCCCCAGACGCAGGGGTGCGGGCGTATTATGCCCGGTTCTTTTCATGAACTTCATTCATTTCCTGGGTATCGGCCTTTGTTTGGGCCTCCAGGAGATCCTGGGTAATTTTAAGGATGGACTGCCGTATGTGGGGAGAGAGCTTACGGAATATGGAGAGCAATTCCTCTTCCCCAGGCACGGCTTGCAGCCCTGCCAAAATGTCATATACAGCCGGAACGTTATGCGACATTCCCGCGAATTTTTTTAATTATACATTGACAATATTATTATTTTTTGTTATAATAAAAATCTAATGGAGGTAATTTATGAAGAATCTTAGTTTACTTATGATTTCAGCTCTTTTAATTTCACTCTTGGGCTGTACAAGTGTCCCCCAAATCGTAAAAAAAGATCAGATACCTGTACTATTGAATGTTTCTGAGGAATTGAAACATGAGGCTTTTCAATCGGCCGTTGTC
>JAITJS010000060.1 GCA_031278815.1 Treponema sp. | reverse complement strand
GTGCTTTTTCCGGCGTTCCGGTAACGGGGAGCGAATTGTGCCGCAATCTTTTTTTTCTCTGCTATGGTCAACCCCATTTATTCCTCCAGACTCAGTCTGGATAGAGGGTGTCTCCATGGGTAGATTTAACGTGGCGCAATTCGGGCCCTTGACTAGGTAGGGAAGTGGATTTATGCTCACTATAAGCACTGCAACCGTATCGGGGACTTTATGCAACAGATTATAGAAACATGATACAGAGGCTTATTTGGAGGATACTATAACCATCGTACTGGATAACCGGGATCTTTTATCAGGGGTGTGTGGTGCGAATGATGAAAATCTCAGGCTTATTGAAGGGTTTTTAGGAGGGCGTATCATCGCCCAGGGAAATGAAATCCGTTTAGAAGGGGTAGACAAAGCCGGTTTGCGGCGTTTCAAACCAATGATGGATAATCTTATTGCAGTGGTACAGGCAGGAGAAAGCCCTTCTCCTGAATATGTCCGGGCCTTGGCAAAAGCGGTAGATCCCCATGCCTCAGAGGAACCGCCCTTTGCCGCAGGAGAGCTCCTTCCGATAGATCCTATCCGGGAAGGGATGATCCATATTCCCCAGGGTTTACGCAGGGTCTATCCCCGAAGCAGGAATCAAGGCATGTATATTCAAGGGATGCGCTCCAATGAAATCAGTTTTTGCATAGGCCCTGCAGGAACCGGTAAAACCTTTCTCGCCATTGCCGAGGCATTACGGTTGGTGTTATCAAAAAAGATGCGGAAATTGGTATTGACCCGTCCGGTGGTGGAGGCCGGGGAAAATTTGGGGTTTTTGCCTGGGGATTTGACCCAGAAGATAAGCCCCTACCTGCGTCCCCTCTATGATGCTATGGAATCCCTGGCCCCCTATGAGGTCATTCGTCATCTGGAAGAAAACCGTACCATAGAAATCGCGCCTCTGGCCTATATGCGAGGGCGGAGCCTCAATGAAGCGGTGATCATCCTGGATGAGGCCCAAAATACCACCAAAGAACAGATGAAGATGTTCCTCACCAGGCTCGGAGCAGGATCCCGGGCGGTCATTACCGGGGATGTTACCCAGATTGACCTGCCTAAGCGCCTTGATTCCGGCCTCTTACATGCCGTTTCCTTACTTTCCGATGTGGAGGGTATCTATGTTGTATACCTCCATACAGGCGATGTAGTACGGAATCCGCTGATCAAAAAAATAATAGAAGCCTATGAGCACGAAAAAAAAAGATGAGTCTTTCCGTCCTTTTGGTCTTGGGAAGATCAAAATCTGGGGTACCAAGTTAAGCAGCATCGGTACCTTCATTACTACCCGCCGGGGTCCTGCCATAGCTACCCTGATAGCCTTGCTGGTCTCTATCATAGTGGTAATCCAGTATCAAGGGGCCCATCCCGGGGCTGCAGATCTCCAGGAATTCGAGGTGGGGAAAGTGGCAGAACGAGATGTACTGGCAGAACAGGCCGTGTCCTATGTGGATGAAACCGCTACCCGGCTTAAGCTGGATGTCCAGCAGCATTTGGTTCCCCCGGTCTTTAGGTATGCTCCAGAGGTAACCACGGAAGCCCAGAAGGAGTATGCTCGTTTTGTATCCCTTTCCCGGTCTTATTTTGCCCAAGCCCAGGCAGCGCAGGAAGGGCTTGAAGCCTATACCCAGGAGATCTACCAGATATTTCCCGGTATGTTTGCGCAAGAAACCTTGGACATCCTCTTCCATGAGCCGGAGCAGGAAAAGATCCTGGAAACTGGTTCTACTGCGCTGGATCATTTTATGGAGACCGGTATCTTTGCCCTGCCGGACACCGGCTTGGAGGACTATAATCCTGAAGTTCTGGAATTGCTCCGGAGTTCCGAAGCCAGGACAGGACGAGAACGGATCGAGCGTACCCAGATTGTTACCTTGGATACCCTGCCCGATGCAGTGAACCGTTGGTATACGGCGCGTGGGCTTCCTCCGTCTTTTGGAGTGTTGGGTTTTGCCCTGCTTAAGCCCTTTATGAAGGAAAATGTATTTTTTTCTGCCCTTGATACGGCTCAACGTTTGACGGAGACCAAGGCCCAGATCGATGCAGTGGTTAAACATATAGAACCAGGAAGCCGGATTATCAGAAAGGGATTTATCATCACCGATGAGGATATGGTCAAACTGCGGGCCTTGAACCTGGCGGTCTCCAAGCAAGATCCCCGGCGCATGGTCGGTCAAATTCTGGTGCTGCTGCTTTTGTATAGCCTCTTTATGTTTCTCGGCTGGGTGCAGAGTGTGGACAAGGGAGGGCTTACGGATGCGGAAATATATGTGTTATCCGGTTTGACCGCGCTCTATATCATCGGTGCGCTGTTGTCAAAGAACCTGCCCTTTAATACGGAATTTTTTCCGGTTTCCATTGTGCTTCCCACTGCCTTGGTGATCATGCTGCCGGCCATCTTGATAAACCCCAATCTGGCCCTGGCCTGGGCCCTGGTGTTGCCTATAAGCGCTTTTTTATCCGGTTCCTTTGATGAAGCGGCTTTTATTCTGGCCCTGGTATCTGGGGTAGTTGCTTCCTACGCCCTCAAAGGCGCAGAAAAACGGATGGATCTGGTCAAAGCGGGATTAATCAGCGCAGGGGCTAACGGGATTGCCATACTCGCCATACTCCTCCTCAAGGGTGCCGCTTGGGAAGTCTATCCTACGGTACTCTTCTGGGGGGCCTTTAACGGTCTTGCCTCAGGGATGCTGGTCTTGGGCTTCTTACCTCCCTTGGAACACGCCCTTAATGCAGCTACTACCTTTAGGCTCATTGAGTTGTCGGACCTGAATGCGCCCCTGATCCGGCGACTTTTCACCGTGGCCCCGGGGACCTACAGCCATGCGATCATGGTGGCTAATCTGGCGGAAGCGGCTTGTCAGGAAATCGGCGCCAATGCCTTGCTTGCCCGGGTCGGCGCCTATTACCATGATATTGGCAAGATGGACCAACCAGATTATTTTGTGGAGAATCAAACCTCCTATAATAAACACAAGGATATTCCCCCCAGGCTATCTGCCACCATTATCCGCAGCCATGTGAAACTGGGGGTGGAGAAAGCCCGGAGCATGGGCCTCCCTCGGGAAGTAACGAACATCATTGCAGAACACCACGGGAATTCGGTGATTACCTGGTTTTATAACGAGGCGCTGAAACAGGATCCCCAGGTGAGCAAAGAAGATTTTTCCTATCCGGGAAATCCTCCTCGATCCCGGGAATCTGCGGTGGTGATGCTGGCGGATATGTCCGAAGCTGCGGTCAGGACTTTGGAGAAGCCTACCGCCGCGAAGATTGAAAAATTCCTTCAAAAACTCATCACCGCCAAGGTGGAACATGGGCAACTGGCCGAGTCAGAACTGACCTTTCGGGACTTGGAAACCATCAAACAGGCCTTTGTCCGAGTCCTGGCAGGACATTACCATTCCCGGATCGAATACCCCACCGTACCTGCCACAGAGGTTGCCCATGAATCGGATTGAGGTACAAGCAGAAGCAGATCCCCTCCCTCCGTGGACCAATGCGGTAAAGCGGTTCATGCTTAGGGTATTGGAGCATCTCCATCGAAATAACTGGGATCTGTCGGTATTGTTCTGTGGAGATGTCTATATCCGCAGCCTCAATGATCGGTTCCGGCAACAGGATGAGCCTACGGATGTCTTATCCTTTGCCCTAGGGGAAACCATAACAGAAGCAGGGGAGTGCTGGTATTTGCCCGGGGATATCATCATATCCCTGGAAACCTTGGCAGAAAACGCCCGCTATTTTAAGGTTTCCCCAGATGAGGAGTTACGGCGACTGCTCATTCATGGCCTGCTCCATTTAGACGGCTGGGATCACCCTACTAACGGGGAGCATGAACCTATGTTGCAATTACAGGAACAGCTCCTTTTGGCATTAGCGGATGAGCGGATTTTACCCTGGGAGGAGGGGCTTCCATGAAAGAGGGATCCTTTGTGCAAGCCCTTAGTCAAAAGTTTGCGTCCCTGCTTAATAAGAAGCACTCGAAAAAAGGAAAAGGAGCCCTAGACCGGAAGACCTATCGAGCCTTAGAGACGGATCAGCGGGAGATGATCCGGGGGGTGGTGGAGCTTTCAGGAACCACGGTCAAGGAAGTCATGGTTCCCCGGATCGACACAGTTTTTCTCCAGGCTGATGCCTCCAAGGAAGAACTGCTTACCTGTATGACCCAAAGCGGCCATTCCCGGTTTCCGGTGTATCAAGAAACCATAGATAATGTCATCGGGATTCTCTATGTGAAGGATGTGTTAAGCTGCCTGCTGAGGAATGAGGTATTTGACCTGAAGCGGCTCCTCAGAAAGCCCTTTTTCGTTCCTGAATCAAAGCATATTGATGATCTCCTTCGGGAGTTGCGCCTTCGCCGGGTTCATATCGCGGTGGTGGTGGATGAATACGGGGGTGTTTCAGGGATAGTGTGTATGGAAAACATCATCGAAGAAATCATCGGGGATATTCAGGATGAATTCGACCATGAGACTGAAGATGTCCTCTCCTTGGGAGAGGGGATCTACTTATGCGATGCTCGGGTCAATTTGGAAGACCTCAGCGAGCAGATCGGGGTGGAGTTTCCTGTAGAGGATTTTGATACCCTGGGAGGCTTTGTTTTTAACCTCTTTGGCAAGATCCCGGTACGGTATGAGAAAATCGTGTATCATGGTTATGATATTATCATCCAGGATATGGCAGGGCATAAGATCAAAACCGTAAAGCTCATGCTGAAACCGGATGTTTCTAAAGAGGATCTTGCTAAACCAGATCTTGCTAAACGGGAGAATGCCTTATGAAGCATGTTGGTATGCCTATCCTGGTGGGGGGGGGGATATTCTTTTTTGCGGCCCTGCCGTTGCTCTATTCCCAAACCCGTGTTCAGGGGCTCGGAGCAGCGGCCTATTATGAAACCGGGCGTAGGTCTATGAGCCAAGAGAACTGGTATGCGGCGACAGAAGCCCTGCTGGAATGCCTGCGGCTTAACCCTGCTCATGCAGAAGGAAGCGCTGCCCTGGCGGAATGCTACTATGAGCTGGGCGAATTTGATCAGGCCCTGGTATGGGTACGCAAGGCCCGATCCTTGTCTCGGGGAAACCTGGTCTTGGCGAACCTGGAAGCCTTCACCCTCATTGCCCTTGGTCGGCTGGAAGAAGCCTCTTCGGTGATTACTGAGGTCTTAACCAGGGAACCCTATAACAAAGAAGCTCTCTTTGCCGCATCAGAGATGGACATCGCCCGGGGTCGTCCGGGGGATGCGGTTACCCGGTACCGGGAAGCGGTACGCCGTTACCCGGATGACCGGAGACTGTTGATTTCTCTGGCCTTGGTGCTGGGATCTTTGGGGGACACGGAAACTGCCCGGACCTATATTGATCGGGCCGTGGTTCAACATCCTGAAGATTACCGGGTTTATTATTATGCCGCTTATCTTGATGCCCAAGCCGGTCGTCTGGGATCGGCTATTCAGTATGCAGAGTATGCCTTGGCGTATAGGCCGGGGTATGGGCCGGCCTTTTCCCTCTTAGCGAGCCTACGATATAGATCAGGCCAATACGAAGAAGCGAGCCGCCTGGCAGATGAGGCCATTAGCCTTAACCGGGACGATATAAGCGCCTGGTATCTCAAGGGGATGTCGTACATCAGGATGGGACGGCATGCAGAGGCCATCACGGTTCTTGCTACCGCATCCACCATTGATCCAACCGATGAATTTGTCCGGGCAGCTCTGGAGGAACTCATCATCTCCGGAACCGCGTTGGAAGATTCCCGCCGTTCCTCCTGGGCAACCTGGCATTTTAACCGGGGTAGGGATTTTCGTTCCCGTAACCTGATCGAGCAGGCCCTTTTTGAATATCGCCGGGGACTGAGGCTTAATCCCTATGCCCTGGACCGCCAAGAGTATGCGGACCTCTTGCGGGTGCAAGGGTATCCTGCCCGTTATCTGGAAGAGCTGCGGTTTATGCAAACCTTGGGCCTTGGGGATCGGAGCCTGAAGGATGCGGTAGAAGCCTACGATGCCCTGCTGGATGAAGCCATTTACCGACGCTGGTCGGTGAATCCGGTGGACATTGCCAAACGGCACTGGAGAGTGGCGGTATTTTCCCTAGTATCCCAAGCCAGTTCCTATCATGTAGATGCAGGCGCCACTGCCGCCTCCTATATCAAAGACATCCTGACCCATGACCGAAACATCGCTCCTATGCCACTGGAAGTGCCTCAGACTTCTTTTTCTCAGAGCTTCCGGTTAGCCCGGGAGACCGAAGCGGATTATTTTTTAATTATTTCAGTTACTGAAAACGAACGGGATATGGCGATCAAGGGGGAACTCTTTGTCGGACGGACCGGCTCTCCTGCGGGAGAATTCTACGCCTACCGTACTGGGGCCGATAGGCTACGGAATGCTTCCCGGGGTATTGTTGATCAGTTTACCGCCCAGTTGCCCTTCCGCGGGGAACTGCTCGCCCATAAACAATCCCAGGGACTCATCGACAAAGGCCGGGCCGATGGGGTGAAAGCCGATACCCTTTATGCAGTGGTTAAGAAAGGGCAAGTCCTTATCCGCAGTGAAGGTATCGGCCTTACCTATTCCCCGGAAGATGTGGTGGGAACCTTGGTTATCGAAACGGCGGATGAAGAGGTCGCTTCCGGTTCTTTAAGTCGCAACGGCTTTTTTGACCGCATTGCACCGGGAGATGCGATTATCTTACAATCTCCCGATACTGAAAATACCAATCCACCGGATCCTCCCTTGGCGGATCCGGAATTGCGAGCCCTGCTGTGGACCCTCAGGTGAGACGGCAAAGAGCATAGGTGACCATTATACCAAGTGGCGTAGAGCATACCCTTCCGACTGTATGCGATGTACCGCTTGTTATCATAATGTATGGATGATTTTACAAAAAATCAGGGTGATTAAAGCAAGAACCCTACCTGCTCCGTATATATCATAGCATGGACGAGCCGGTAGGGTTTTATGCTTTAGGATCACAGCCGCCCTTCCATGACCCGTGCATTGGGAAATGCCGGACCTTTTATTGTATGTGGGAGACAGTATGAATAACCTCAACTCAATTTTAATCGAAGGCAATCTAATCAAGGATCCCCTTTTCCGTTCCACTCCCAAGGGAACGCCTGTGTGTACCTTTTGTCTTGCCTCCAATCGGATCTGTAAAAAAGATTCTGGGTTTGAAGAAGAAGTGAGCTTTTTTGACGTAGAGACCTGGTCGAAACTGGCAGAACACTGTCATAACCTGGGCCACAAGGGCCGAGGAGTTCGGGTAGTGGGCCGTCTGAAACAGGATAGGTGGAATGATCCCGAGGGGAAACCACACTCCAAGATTACCATTGTAGCAGAACACGTGGAATTCCGACCTGATTTTAGAAGGGAGGAAAGCCATGCTGTGCTTAAAGCGCAAGTTATGCCTGAGGAAACCAAGGGGAAATACGCGGCAGTAGAGAACTATGAATCTATCCATTTCTAAACCTGCCTTTCTGCCCCTCTTTTGAAGCCTTCGTGGTACGTTCCGGGGCTTTTTCTTTAAGCCCTGGTTATACCGCCCCTCCTAGGATAGCTACCTTCCTTCAGCCGAGGTACTTAAGGGAGCGCGGTACTTTGTAGCTCCCGGAGGGTCAAGTCAAACAGTTTAAGAAGGGGGTCAATTTCTATGCGTACCCGGTTCAGAAAAGAAAGGTCTGTTCCTAAAGGGCGACGGCCCTCTGCTCCGGCACATTCAGGAAAGTGGGCCCACAGGTAATCGCATTCGTCTAACAGGGCTTCAAGGTTTCTAGGAGCCCTGGACCTTCCGGTCAGTATATCCCGTAGCAGCATCAGGATGTCCCGTTCCCGGCAGATGAAGGCTTCGACCCTAGCGCTTATGGCTGCCCCGTTATACCAGGGTTTAGGAACCCCGGCATCTCCGCTAGGGAGCCCCTTCCCTAATACATCCAAGGCCCCTTTCCAAGAGAGGCTCCGCAGTCCCAAGGGTAGGCCCAAGCCGGTAATATCCTGGATCCGGGGGTCCTCAGCAAATTCCTGTTCAAAGAGGTCCCGATAGGTCTTCAGCGCAGGATCGGTCCGTTGGGACAATCCTGTTTTTGAACGGACCACCCCCGTACCAGAGCGGAACGCCGCTTCAGCCATGAGGATGCTCTTGAAGCGGGTCTGCCGGTATAATCTTTCCCGATGGCCCGGGGTGGATCGGGCATGAAACCTATCCAGCGTAAAGGCAAAATCCAGGCCCCCGATGATGATGGGCCCTGTGGAAAGACGCCGGGCGAGGGCTACTGCGGTGAGCCCCACCGAACCCAAGGGCGGGAAGGTTTCCGGGAGCAGCCCTGCCGATGCAAGCCGCGTGAACAGGCGAAGCTTGGTCCAGGGAGTGGCAAAGAGCATGGGATGAGCCCCCAGGACTTCCCGGGTGGCAGGAAGGGCGGAAAGATCCATGGCAAGCGGAATTTCCCAGGAACCCATACCGATGAAGTCTCGGAGGTTCCAATGCTGACTTTCCAGGGCAACCACCAGATCCGGTTTGGTATTCCAGTCTTTTAAAGGCGGTAAACAGGTATCTACGGCGATTATCTTAAAAGGTCGAGCATTTTCAGCAAGGGCTGAGCCCCAGCAATGATGCAGCCCTTCCAAGACCCCATCCAGGGAAGGCCCTGCCCCTAGCGCCAGGACCGGCGAAGCACCCCAGTTGAATTCCCGGAGAGAAGGGGCCTGAGGAATGAGGGTCAGGTTGCGGATGGCATTGTGTACATACCGCCGGCCCATCTTCATGAGGGTCATGGCATTACCCCAGTCCAGGGCAATATCCCGACGAAGCGCCTCTGCCAGGTGGGTATAGCGGTCCCCGTATAATTGCCAGCCTCCGGACAAGCGCAGGATTTCTATGCGGCGGAACCGGCGGCTCCCCCAGGTGGTCCGGACCCAAGCACAGAGCCGGGCAGGATCGCCGGAACCGCTGACCAGGCCCAAGGCGGGATTTTTTTCCAGTAAGGCTCCCATAGCTTTGGTGGATAAGTCCAGGAGCTTCTCATCAAACTCCACGCAGAGGATCGCCGAATCAGGACGTACCTGGGTAAGCAGCCACTCAATGCCATACCCGTACAAGGGAGAAGGGCAAAAGTAGAGGATCCCTGTTCCCAAAGGAGCGGCCTTAGCAACCCGTTCCCCTTGCATGATGGGGTCTATAAGGGACAGGAGGGTTTTCCCTTTATAAGAAACCGAAAGCCCCCGGCGAGCTTTACACTGCTGGGGGAATTCATCGGACATGGTGGATTTTTCTCAATCTAAGGGCTGGATGTACCTAAAATAGATGTCAAAGAAGCGGTCATCCAATTTTTTGCTCGTGAGAAAATAGTCCCGCAGGTTCTGATTAATAAAGGAACTCATCCAATAGGACGCATAGGCGGTTTCTATATACTCCCCGTTGGTTTCATCTTCACCGATCTCTTCTGTGGGGTATAAGACAACCACGGTATTGCCGATTACCAGGGGCAGAGAAGGGGTGTTTAAGGGGGTGGCGAAGGCGGTCTGCCAAAAATGTTCATTGGATCCGGCTCCGCTCAGTTCAGGCACGGAGAACGAAGAAAGACCGGTAAAAATCGGGACCTCTCCGTAATTAAGGGGCAGGGGACCAAAGTTCCGTTCCAGAAGTCCTTTTTGGATGAGGGCATCCGCGAAGCTGCTCTCAGTAACCGCATCCCTAAAGGCCTCAGCCTCGGCAATGAAATAGTCCTCCACCCGGCCCCGTTCAAACTCCATGATATAGGTACGGATCTTTTCCAATAAGGCCGCATCCCCGGTATCCGCCGCATAGGGGTCTTCTTCAGCCCTAAAAAAAGCCCAGCCAGTGGGAACCTTCACGAGGGGACTGAGGGCACCCTTGGCAAGATGGACGAGGGATTCCCGGGCTTGTTCATCCGGTACCTCTGAGTTCAGCTCATAGGCCATTTTAACCCCCATATCCCCACTTCGTTCAGCATAGGTATCCTGGGAATAGGTCTGAGCCGCATCCTCAAAGGTACTGGTCCCGTCGGTAACCGTATTGAGGATCTGCTGGGCTTCCCGCTCATTGGAGGTGATGGTGATACGGGACAGATGGGTAACCCGGAAAAGGGCTTCCTGAGCCGTAACATAGGCGATGAGTTCCGTATCAGGATAGCCCCGTAACGGAAGGACCGCCATAGAAAAGGTCCGCTTGGGAGAGGCCATAGCCCGGATAAAGGCCTTTTCTGGGGAGGATATTCTGAGTTCCTCTATATCCCTCTGGTAATACTCTTTGGTGATACTGTCTTGCACCTGCCGCCATAGGGTCATCCGGGATGTGTTATCCAAGGCCCGGTATTTGGTAGTGGAAAACCGGCCGTTTTCCTGGAATTGGGGGAGTTGGGCCACTTCCCGGTCCACGACCTCTGGAGGAACCTTATAGCCTGCCTGGTTCATCTCATCCAGAATCGCCGTATGGATGACCGTTTCCTCAAAGGCCTCCCGCCAAATCTGGTAACTGGCAATTTGGTAATTGGCATCATTGGTCGAAGATTGCCGGTATTGGGCTATCATTTCCCGGATCTGGGAGAAGTAATTTCCCGGTACATAGGTTAGGGGAATCTTATTATAGGAACCAAAACTGAGATCCACCGAAGCCCCGGCACTCGGTACGATAGCAGGAACAAACACGAAGGCCACAATAACGATAACCAACACGATGATGGTTCCGGTGAAAAGGAAGGGATGGGTCTTAAAGCGGCGCACGAACTCGACTTGATCAGCAGCATCTGAAACGCTTACCTTTTTTTTGTCTTTTGAAGCCATGAAGTTTCATACCTCTGAAAATAATGAACTGGATAGAGTCTTTTGAAAAAACCTCTATAAATAAAGGACTTAATTATTATACCGGATCAAAAGGAAATCGTCAATCTGGTGGAGTATACGTATATCCCGATACCGATCCTGTGTAAACACGGAACGGTCCCCGTGGGATAACCGATAGCGTAACGAACGGGGTCAGGGCTTGGAAAGGGGGGAAGCGGAATGTATAGTTAAGGAGGGAGAGAAGCTCCCCTTAGCCCCGGATGGGTATGATGCTGTCTGTGTTCATTCGGGTAAACCTAAAAACTTTTGAAGAGGTACCGGCCATGACAGACGGGAGCGTAAGGCTTGAAGCTATTCTTAAGGCTGGACCGTATCCGCTTTGCGGTAATGGGAGAAACTATGAGCATATACTGGAATCAACGTGTTAAGACCCTGTCGCCCTACATTCCCGGTGAACAGCCCCGACAGGGGGGCTTTATCAAGCTCAACACCAATGAAAACCCCTATCCCCCTTCTCCCAAGGTCATTGAAGCAATTCAAAAGGCTGCAGGAGATGATCTCAGGCGCTATCCTGACCCGGCCTGTATGGAACTGCGAAGCGCTATTGCCCACAGATACGGGGTTATGCCGGAACAGGTGTTTGCGGGAAACGGTTCGGATGAAGTTTTGGCCTTCGCCTTTGCCGCCTTCTTTGAGTCCGCTACCGGGAAGCAAAAGGCCCTTCCCATCCTGTTCCCGGACATCACCTATAGCTTTTACCCGGTCTATGCGCAGTTGTGGGATATACCCTTTAGGCCGGTTCCCCTGGCCGCAGATTTTTCCATCATTATAGAAGATTATAAGCAAAGCGCTGGAGGTGTAGTCATTCCTAATCCCAATGCACCCACTGGACGGGCCCTTTCCCGTTCAGACTTGGTTTCGCTCTTCCGCTTCCATGAACAGGATGGAGAAGGCGCATCGGTGGCGCTCGTAGATGAAGCCTACGCTGCGTTTGGAAAGGATCTGGAAGTAGCGCCTCTCATACATGAGCATCCGAACCTCCTCACCGTACACACCCTTTCCAAGGCCGCTTCCCTTGCAGGGCTGCGGGTGGGCTTTGCCATTGGGAACCAGGAACTCATTGAGGGGCTCTGCCGAGTGCGGGATTCTTTCAATTCCTATACCGTGGATCAGCTTGCCCAAGCCGGGGCAGTAGCGGCTATTTTGGATGCCCCCTATTATGAAGGGGTGAACCAAAAAGTAATTGCCACCAGGAACCGGGTTTCCGCAGCCCTCCCTGCTCTGGGCTACGAGGTAATCCCTTCCCAGGGGAATTTTATATGTATCCGGGCGCTCCAAAAAACAGGGGCTCAGTTTTTTAGCTTCTTGCGGGAACAGGGCATACTGGTACGGCACTTCGACAAGAGGCGGATTGCAGATTTCCTTCGGGTGAGTATAGGAACCGAGGAGGAGATGGATAGGTTTCTTGAGGTGTGCGAAAGCTACCGGGCTTTATGAAGATTAAGCGGGATATTTCTTCTGTAAGGCTTCTGCCACCAGGGGTGGGACCATACTGGAAACATCGCCGTGGAAAAAGGCTAATTCCTTAACCGCTGAAGCACGGAGCACAAAATACCGAGGATCCGTAGTCATAAATATGGTTTCTATGTTTGCATCCAGGGCTTTATTGATCATAGAAAGCTCAAATTCATAGGAGAAGTCATCGGTTCCCCGGACTCCCCTGATGATGATATGCAGATCCCGGGGTTTCATGAATTCCACAATCAAGGAATTCCAGATGAGCACACGGGCATTTTTCTGATGCCTTATCAGTTCCTGCATCAGCGCAACCCGTTCTTCTACAGAAAAGAGGTACTTTTTTTGGGGATTTTCCGCCACCACCACCACCAATTCATCAAAGAGGGAACTGGCCCGTTCAATAATATTAAGATGGCCCAGGGTCGGGGGATCAAAGGATCCGGGAAAGACAGCCTTCAGCATGGCAGAAGCATAGAACACTTATACCTCCAGATCAAGAAGGGGCCAGGATAAAAAAGTATGAGCCAAGCCCTTGCATTTACAAGTCCTTTTAATTAGTGCTACCATCTTGAAATGGATCCTACTTCTTCTTCCCGGCTATCCGCCCAGTTGTTCCGTTCCCTCGCCTTAGCGCTGATCCTCTTTCAGTTTAGACTGCTCGCTAAAGATTTGGCAGATACACCGGTTTTTATCAGTACCCTGCTTATCGCGTTTATCGCCTCCTGGATCCTGGCCCGGAAAAAGCTCCACCCTTGGCAGGGGGTGCTTATCATAGCACTCATCCCCTGGACCACCCGGTTCATCATCGCCTTACCACGGATCCTTTTCTCGGATACCGCCGTAACTCTGGATTCGCTACTCCTCAACCTAGCCCGCAATAATTTTGTCTCCCTGGTTCCCTTCTACTGGGCTGGGGTTTCTACGTATTTTTCAAGCCGTTCACAGGCCTTCTTACGGGCAGATATCATTCTTTCCGATACCCTGCTTTTGGTTATCTTTAGTATTGCCCATACCGCAGACATTGGGGTCTACCGCTGGCCTATCTTCATGATCGCCCTGTTTACCTGCATACTTTTGTTCCAGATCCTGGCGCTGATCTGCTCCTCACCCCCGCAATGCAAGATACGACGATCAGAGGCTATGAAAGCGGGTTTTGCCTTCTGTATCTTGGTACTCGTCAGTGGATTCTTGTTGCTTCGGCCTTCCCAGGAACGGGCCATTGATCGGGGAGGCGGACTGCTTGAGCCTAACCTATTCAGCTTTGATTTCTCTCAATTTCTGCACTTGGAGAGTGAAATCAGCATGAACGACGATCTGGTATTTATCGTCAAGAAAGACCCGGAAGATACCCATATTTTGCTACGCCGCTATGTCCTTTCTGGGTACACCAGTAAACAGGGCTTCTTCCGATCTGAAACTATTGATGAAACGGTGCATCCCCAAAAACTTCCTGAAGGACTCACCGCGCTGCCCAACCGGGAACCCAACAGGGCCTTCCGTGTTACGAATCAAGAATATTACCTGGTTAATTTTGATGCCACTGCTTTCATCGGCATGAACGATCCGGTTCTGATTACCCCTTTTGAAAGCTGGGACGCCTCTTCTTTCAGTGCGGCTTATGGCGTTCAAAGCCACACCAGCGAAGCCCTGCCCTTTGAGCTGGTTGATGCGGTCAAAGGGCCGCTCAGTGCAGCGGCAATGGAACTGAGTCCGCAAACCTATGCCTTGTATACCGAATATGGGGGGGATGAACGGATCCGGGCCTTGGCCACGGAACTATGCCTGGGGCTGGAAAATTACTGGGATAAAGTCCAGGTTATTTATGAGCATTTGAAGTACGGCGAATACCGGTATAGCCTCAAACCGGGGATCGCCCAGGATGGGGATCAGTTGGGCTTTTTCCTGTTTCAATCAAAGAAGGGCTACTGTTCCTATTACGCCTTTTCTATGGCCCTGCTCCTCCGTTCTTTGGGGATCCCCGCCCGGGTGGCAGCGGGTTTTTTCATTCAACCGGAAACCAATACCTTTGATTACTACCCGGTCCGCTCTGATATGGCCCATGCGTGGGTAGAGGTCCTCTTCCCGGGGTATGGGTGGATCGAATACGATCCCACCACGGAACAGCTTGCAGCAGGGGAGGAATTCCGTTTCTCTCCGGGGGTCTCTCCAGAGCTGTTTGAACGGCTCATGAAGGAAATCCTGGATAACCATGCTCGCTTACGCCCCAAGCAGAGCGCCGGTGATGGAGATGCCGAGAGCCGGCCCTTCACCGCCTTGGCTACCTTCGGGGTACTCAGAAAATACTGGGCCCTGATACTGGGCATACTCCTTTGCCTGGATTGTATCAGGATCCGTACCCGGCATTTGTTGGCATCTAACCTGAGCCGGGACCCCCGAAAAAAGGCGAATCACCTGTGGGCCCATGTACGGCGACGACTCAGGCTTGGGGGCTACCGGAAAAGAAACGATGAGGCTGAGAGTGAATGGGCTTCAAGGATGGACCGCCGTATCCAAGGGGTGTATCCTTTGTATGAGGGAACTGCCGCGGCCCGATATGCCCCGACCTATACCCAGGAACACTTCACTACGCTTGCACAGATCTATACCCGGTTTTCCCTGGACTATGCGAAAGCCCTACCCTCCTGGAGGCGTATACTCACATGGGTCCTACCGCACCTGGCGCTGCTTCTTAAGCCGATACAACGCGCTCAGGGCCGTGGCCTGCGAAAAGGGGCGCTCCTTGGGCTTTTCTTGCTCTTACTGCTGATAGGAGAGAAGGGGGAAGCCCAAAACGCCCTGGAGGATAGATCTCCAGAGGCCCTCTATACCATGGCCCTGGAAGCACACCGAGCGGAAAACTGGGAACGGGCCATTGACCTGTACACCCGTGGTTCAGAGCTCTTCCCTGAGGAATCCAGTTTTCCCTGGGCTTTGGGGAACCTGTACTATCAACGACGGCTCTATGGGCTTGCCTGGGATCAGTACCGTAAGGTAGAACAGCTCTTCCCGGAAGATACGGAGGTCCTCTACCAGCTTTCCCGGACTGCGGGATATCTGAATAATGACCGCGTATCCGTAGTCTATCTGGAACGGATCCTTATCTTGGATCCGGATAATAAGGAAGCTATCGGCAACCTGGGCTGGATGTATTATAAGCTGCACCGCTTGGAAGAAGGCCGATTACTCCTGCTCTCTGCCTTGGACCGGTTTGGCCCTAACCCGGATTTCTCCATGACCTTGGGAACCATCTATTCTGATATGTTCCGCTATGCGGAGGCCAAGCAATGGTATCTTGAGGCCATTGCCGGATCTGAGGCCCTGGGGGCAGATCTCTTTACCGCGGTGGCCAACTATAACTTATCGATTCTTGAAACCCGGTTCTACCATTTTGACCGTGCCTTGGAACGGACCAATGCCTCCCTTATGGCGCAGAACCGGGCTTCTGGCCGACTGGCCCGCGGGGAACTCTTTCTGCGGCGTTTGGAATTCAAACGGGCTTTTTCCGATTATCAGGGAGCCTATGAGATGGATACCTCTCCGCTTTCCAAGGTCAATCTTGCCCAATCCTATCAAATTGCAGGACGCCTAGAAGAGGCTCGGCTGTATGCAGAGGACTGTCTCAAGGAAGGGGATCTTTCCTGGATGCTCAACTACGGTATTGACCCGATCCGGTACAAACGGGATCTCCATGAAATTCTCTCGAATGTCTATGCCGGTCTTGAGAAAACCGAGTCTCTGGTACCTTCCGGGACCTGGCAGGAGTGGCTGCAGCGTATATTCCGGAGGATTTCCTACCGGTCCAAGGCATCGGTGCACCGAAGGCTGTTCTGGAAATATAGTTTCCTTACGGCTAAGGCCTATGAAAGGGCAGAGCAAGGGTCCCCGGACCTGCCGGGGGAAGGCAAGGAGCCTCGTTTAGATGCCCTCATCCAGTACTATAACGCCTTTGAGCCCTATCCTCGCCGGGCGCTCACCTACCTGCGTAAGTCCCGGGACTTTGAGGTGTCTCTCATACCCGAAGCAGCAGCGTCCTACTATTTTGAAGAAGGCCGTCTGCTTAAGAATGAGGCCCTCCTCTGGGAAACCTTAGCCCGCTTTGATCCGGTCTGGGAGCGGGACATGATCGCTAAAACCTATACCGAACTGGCTCAAATGAAAGGAAGCGCGCGAAGGAGAGCCCTTGCCCAGGATGTTGCGGAGCGGTTGTACAGCCTTAACCAGGGGGGCTTACGGCAGCATGGAATCCGCTTGCCCGTGGAACTGAGCCTAGACCTTTCCGCAGTCCCCTTGCGTAACACCCTCGGGATGGGAAACATCGAAAAATCCCTGCGCCGAGCTATCCAGGCTGCGGGGTTTGACCTGGGTAAGCGGGCAGCTTCTCTTTCCCAAGAAAACCAGACGCCCCGCCGTTTCCTCCTGAGCATAGGTATACAGGGCCCGAGCGCTCACTGTGAACTCTATGACAGAAACAGGGGTACGTTGGTGTTCCGCCGTACCCTCGGGTTACCCTCTTTTTCCACCCTGGACATAAGCGCCTTTGCCCGGGCTTTAGGGGATCTGGCTTTTACAGAACTATGAGGCTTAAGCCTTACATTTTTCCACGATTTCTGTGATGACGCGGTCTGCGTCTTCATAGGGGACTTGGCAGGTTCCCACTTTACGATGTCCGCCACCACCGTAAGCTAAGAGCATATTCCCCACATCCACGGTGGCGTCTTTCTTGAGAATGCTATAGCCCACGGTAATGACGCAATTAGCCTTGTTTTTACCGTTTATGATCCATAGCGAGATGTTCTGGTTTGGGAAAAGGGTATACAAGATGAAGCGGTTCCCCGCGTAGATGGGGTCGGTGTTCCGCAAGTCCACCACCACGACGTTATCCTCTATGCGGGCGTGCGTATGAATCATGTCCCGGAAGCGTTTGTCCTGTTCAAAGTAGAGCTCGATGCGCTCTTTAACATCCGGCAGGGCAAGGATTTCATCAATGTTCTTATCCACACAGGCTTGGGCGAGCATTTTCATAAGATCATAGTTGCTAATGGTAAAGTTTTTAAAGCGCCCAAGGCCGGTGCGCGGGTCCATGATGAAACCCAGGAGGACCCAGCCTTTGGGGTCGAGTATTTCATCCTGGGTAAGGCTGCCTGAGTCCACCTTATCCACATAGTAGAGCATCTGCTCAAAACGGCCCAGTTTATCATAACCCCCATAGTAATCGTAGACCACTCGGGCGCAACTGGGGGCAATCCGGGCGACTCCCTCAAAATAGACCCCTTGCAGGCGTTCAGATTCACTGGAATGATGGTCAAACCAGAGTTTACATCCTTTGATATAGGGCACATTAACCAGGATATCTTGGTCGTTTACTTCCACTAAGCCATCCTGTATATCCTTAGGATGAACAAACTTCCATTCATCCACGAGTCCCAAATATTTCAGCAGCGCGCTACATGCCAATCCATCAAAGTCAGATCGAGTTACCAGTCTCATGTGATACCCCCATGTATATATATCTTTTGATTTAAGCGATTTTCCAAGAAAATGCAAGGGTTGACCTATAGATCCACGCCGTCACCTTAGGTATAAACGGAACTGACCCGGCGGTACGGGCTTTACCATCCGGTTCAGGCGCAACGCCATGTTACCAAGGCCGTCCTCGCGATGCGGGACGCCGCCGCTATAGCCGCGCGGAGACCGGGGAATCTTCCAAAACCGACAAGCCAAGCCAAAGCGGGGATGGGGATACGGCAGAACCGGATCAGCCGAAAGTGCCGGAGGAACCGGATATTCCGGTTCCTTCCTCAGAGGAAGCTCCCCCTTTGGTAGAACTTACCGGCTCCGCTACAGTCAAGACATATTGAGCCGGCTTACATGGTCATCCCCGTATAGGGCCGAAATCCATCGGACTTAACCACTATAAAACCATTTTTTTGTAACCTCTCCCCGGTTTCTATGACGGTCAGATACTTTTACGGCGTAATCCCTTTAATCAGGTTACGGTTTTGGCCTTTCTTTCACTCTTACTATGCCATACAGTACTACCTTTGAGCAGTTCCCCGCGGACTTGAGTCCGGTTAGGCTTGATCTTTTATAGGCTGTTCTTCACACTAAGGTATGCAGGATACCAGCGCTGCCTTTAAAGGCTTATATGATATTGTCTTACGCCTCAGATCCCCCGGAGGGTGTCCTTGGGATCAGGAGCAGACCCCCCGCAGCCTCCGGGGGGATCTGATTGAAGAAACCTATGAATGTGTGGAAGCCATTGATGAACAGGCTCCGGCGCATATCCAGGAAGAATTAGGGGACCTCTTTCTCTTGGTAACCATGCTTTCCTATATGCACCAGGAGGAAGGGCTTTTCTCTGTGGCGGATGTGCTTACCGGGGTCTCGGAAAAACTGATCCGCCGGCACCCCCATGTATTTGGCGGTCTTCAGGTCAAGGACAGCCAGGAGGTGCTGGAGCATTGGGCCCGGATCAAAGTGGAACAAGAGGGTCGAAAGCCCAAAGATTCCCTGTTGGATCAGGTTTCCCCAGCCCTGCCCCCGCTGGACCGGGCCTATAAGCTCCAAAAGCAGGCTGCCAAAGCAGGGTTTGATTGGCCCCGCATGGAGGAGGTGGTCCGTAAAATCGAGGAAGAACTGGGAGAAGTAACCCAAGCCGTGGCTTCCGTGCAAGAGGGTGCCTGCGCGCAGGATAGGGTGGAAGCAGAACTCGGGGATCTCCTCTTTTCCGTGGTGAACCTTTGCCGGTTTTTACAGGTGGCCCCTTCGGTCGCGTTGCAGCGGACCAATAGCACCTTTACCAAACGGTTCAAATATGTGGAAAAAAAGATGGCCGAGGCTGCCCAGGGGATGAACCAGGATAACCTGGCCTTGATGGACCGGTTTTGGGAAGAGGCAAAGCGCACCCTGGACCTGCAGGGAGTGGATTGCACTCATGGGGTTTTAGGGTATAGTGATAAGGTATGACCATATTAATCATTGGCGGAGCAGGGTACATTGGCAGCCATGTAGCCCGGGAATTCCTGGATCAGGGCCATCAGGTTAGGGTGTACGATAACCTTTCCAGCGGACTGCGGGAGAATCTTTTCCCAGAGGCCGCCTTCATCTATGGGGACATTCAGGATTATACCCGCCTGGTCCGGGCGGCTCAGGGAGGGGTTGATGCCCTCATACACCTGGCCGCGTACAAGGCCGCAGGGGAATCCATGGTGAAACCAGAATCCTATTCCCTGAACAACATCAACGGAACCATCCACATCTTAAACGCCGCGGTGGAAGCGGGGATCCCCTTGATTATTTTTTCTTCCAGCGCCGCAGTCTACGGCGAACCAGTGTACCTTCCCGTAGATGAACAACACCCCACCAATCCGGAAAACTACTACGGTTTCACCAAGCTGGAGATTGAGCGTTTCCTGGGGTGGTACGAAAGGCTTAAAGGGATCCGCTTCGGGATACTCCGGTATTTCAATGCCGCAGGCTACGATGCACAGGGCCGAATCACCGGGCTTGAACAGAACCCTGCGAACCTGATGCCGGTGATCCTGGAAGCTGCCTGCGGTATACGGGAGGAGGTGCAGATCTTCGGGAATGATTATGACACCCCCGACGGTACCGGGGTCCGGGATTACATCCATGTAAGCGACCTTGCCAAAGGCCATGTGGCTGCCTTGGACTATATCCACCGATATAAGCAAAGCCTCACGGTCAACCTGGGAAGCGAAACCGGCCTTTCCGTACTGGAAATCCTTGAGGCCGCCCGGCGGATCAGTGGAAAATCCATCCCTGCCAGGATTATCCATCGCAGGCCAGGAGACCCAGGGAAGCTCACCGCTTCTGCCCGCTATGCCCGGGAAACCCTAGGTTGGACTGCTCAATCCTCGGACCTGGATACCCTGGTACGGACCAGTTGGAACGTCTACCGTAGGCAGTACTGCCAAGACGAGCACTTCATGTACACAAAAGGAGATAGAGCGTACCATGAACAAAGCCATTAGTACCTTTATTGATGCGGCGCTTCCCCTGGCGGTGGAGCTGGAAACGGAATTGACCAAACGGCCTGCCATAGCCCCTGTTTCCGGTGGGGAAGGAGAGCTGGATAAAGCTATCTTTCTGGAAGCCTGGCTCAGGACTCAGGGCATCAGCGTCCTGGAACGGCATGATGCCCCGGACTCCCAGGCCAAAGGGGGCAAACGGCCTAACCTGGTGGCGACCCTGCCCGGCGAGGTGGACACTCGCCGCTTATGGATCCTCAGCCATCTGGACGTGGTCCATCCAGGAGAAAGGACCCTCTGGAACAGCGACCCCTGGACCGTGGTGCAAAAGGATGGGCGGCTCATTGGCCGGGGGGTGGAGGACAATCAACAGGGCCTCACTTCTTCGGTCATCGCGGCCCTGGCCCTGGTGAAGCAGAGGATCCGGCCTCCCCACACGGTAAAACTCTTGTTTGTGGCTGATGAGGAAACCGGCAGCCACTACGGCATCCAGTGGCTCCTTAAGAACCGGACCCTCTTTAAGCCTGAGGATATGGTTCTCATCCCTGACGGAGGGGACCCCCAGGGAGCCACCTTAGAAATCGCCGAAAAGAACCTTCTGTGGATCCGATTCATCACCACAGGACGCCAGGCTCACGCTGCCCAGCCTGCTCAGGGGGTCAATGCCCACCTAGCAGCAGCAGACCTGGCCCTGAGTCTGCATACCGGCCTTTCCCAGCGTTTTGCCCTGCGGGATCCCCTCTTTGAACCGGATTATTCCACCTTCCAGCCCACTAAGCAAGAGGCCAATGGGCCCGACATCAACGTCATCCCGGGGAAAGATGAGTTTTACATGGATATGCGGATCTTACCCCAGTATTCCCTCAAGGTTGTACTGGAGGAGATCGACCGGATAAAAACCCTGATCGAGGACAAGTATCAGGTGAGCATCCTCTACACCCCGGTCCAAACCATGGAATCAAAACCCACCCCCCCAGATGCGCCTTTGGTAGGCCTGCTTTCCCAAGCAGTCAAGGATATCTACCAGGAGGACACCCGGCTCATTGGGGTGGGAGGCGGTACCGTAGGCGCCCATCTTCGGAATGCGGGGATCCCCGCGGTGGTATGGTCCCGGATGGACAACACCGCGCACCAGCCCAACGAGTACGCGGTCATCGAGTATATCCTGGGGGATGCCAAGGTCATGGCCTGGCTTATGACCGCGGCATTTTAAAGCACTTCGGGAATGTCCGCTTCGTATACCCACTGGCGGTCAAAGACCCCTACCACGGCCTGATTGATCGCCTTGTTTCCCCGGTCTCCGATCAAGAGGCTGTGAAACTGGGTGTGTTGTTCCTGGGCCGTCTTGATCCGCTCCAGGGTGGGTTCATCCAAAGGGGGCATGATGAAGTCTGAAACCATAAGCACATCCGCTTTCCTAAACTCTTGGGTTTCCAGTAAGTTTAGGGCCTCCTGTAGCGCAGGCCCGGCATTGGTGCCGCCATAAAAACTGGTGGAAAGGAATTCCGTAAGCCGGTCCAGGGCCTGCCTCAGATGCTGCGTCCGGACGGTTTCAGCGATATGCAGGGTGTTCATACCGATAGCAAAAGAAATCAGATACCAGTCCCGGCCATCCTGGAGGGCCATTTTCAAGAGGGCAAAACAGAGGGTCTTGGCCACGGTCTCAGGAATACCGCGCATGGAACCGCTGGTATCAATACAAAGAATAAACGGGCCTTTGGGAGTTTGCGGTCCTTTTTGAGGGTTATACTGGAGCAGCCCGGATAGGACTTTGGGAGGGGAGAAAAACTCCTGCCGATATGCAAAGGCGAGCAGTTTCTTTGCGGCGAATTTCTGATAGAACATCCATTGGGCGGTCTCATCGGTCAGTAAGGCGGCCTCAGAAGGGAGCATGCTGCTGAGATCATCGCTTTCATGCACCCCGATGAGGTCCCCTTTGCTTGCCTGTTCCACCAAGCGCTCCGGTTCCGGGCTCCGGGCTTCTGTTACCGGCTCTGTTCGCGCCTGAGTCTCGTGCCGCCCCAGGCTCTTGGCTAAGTCCTGAATGAGAGGGTCCCGTTCAAGGAGTTTCTCATAGCTATGGAGAACCGTAAAATTGACCTTTTGCCCTGCCTCGCTTAAGTTCCAGATCCGTCGGGGTTCACCGGGAAAGGGGTTAAACAGTTCTTCTATATGTTTATACGCCTCGATCCGTTGATACAGGGTTTCGCTCCAGTGCTTTCCCTGGGCTTGGAGGTATTCCTGTTCCCAGTCTTGCTGTTTTTGGGACAGTAAGGCGGCCCACCGTTCGGTAAAATGCTCTTTTACCCCGGCAAAACTTGATGATCCCCGCCGGGCCTTGCGCTTGCCCTTGGATTGTCGGGACACAAGGCTTTTCTGAAACTCTTGGGTATAAAAGGTGCTGTCCAATTCCTGGCTCTCATAGGTTTCCTGGAGAAAAGAGGCAATCCCTTCCCAGGCATCGCTGAAGTCCTCAGGATCCAGGGATTTGAATTCCTCAAGGAGGTACTGTTCCGCTGCAAAGGGGCTTTCGGTTTCTTCTATGCTTCTTTGTGCGGTATTGATGCAATCCAGGATTGCTTTAGTCAGGTCTTCTGCAAGCAAAGGCGGCGCTCCTACCCCCTGTTGTGAGGCCTGCCGCTGGGTACTCAAGGCATCCTGTATGCACAGTTCCTGGAGCCCTGGGTTGGATACGAGGGTTTTGATGAGCCCTGCAAACCTACCACTAGCCCCTACCGCAAGACCGGCAAGGCGCGCTTCGCTTCCGACGTGATCCAGCAAGTACCCGTAGATAGCCGTGGCAATCCGTTCTCTTGCCCTTTGGTCGGCCACTGCACCGAAATGGATGAATTTATGAAACAGTTGGAAGGTGTTGTGCTGGATATCCCGCCTCCTTAGTCCAAACGTAAGACGCTGCGCTCGTTACCGAAGCGACACGGCTTCATCGGTGAGGGTTTTGTACGCGTGCTGGATTTCACGGATCTCCACTTCAAGTTTGTCCAGTTCCTTGTAGGTGCGGGCGATATGGGACTCCACCAGGCTTGCCAATGCAGGGGGTACAAACAGATTCACCCGCAGGTGCTTGTACCCCTGCTTCTCGTGCTGGGCAAGACGGCGTTTCATCCCCGCGGTATAGTCGAGAAAGCCCTGGATTCGGGTATCCCAGGCCCGTTCTTGTGCTGGAACCGGTTTTCGGCTTATCCGCCGTTTGTCCCCGGTAGGCATGGTATCCAAGGTACATTCCCTGCCATCCACCACAAGCTGAAAGGGGCCGCCCCCCTGACTCACCTGGGCGCTTCCCTGTCGGCTCATCAAGGTTTCCATATCCTGTTCAATCCCATCCACCTGTATACTAAAGGTACCGGCTCCTTTTTGTAATTGGGCAGATCGGTTACGATGCAAGTATCCTGAGGCAAGGCGCTGTCGAACATACAGGGGCAGGGTCTGGGCTTCTGCACTGAGGCCCTCAAAATCCTGTTTTTTGATATACCGTTCTGGGCTGTCATCGCTGATGATCCGGTAGTAGTCCGGGGTAATAAGCCGTAAGACCTCGGCCCGGGTATCCTCAATACGTCGGGTTTCCCGGGTAATTTCCGATTGCAATGCCCGCAGCTCTTCCCGCAGCCCGGTGAAATCCAAGGCGGCGCTGTAGCCTTGCTGTTCAATGGCCTCATGGACTAGCCGGGTAGCAGCCGTCAGCGTTGAGGGATCGTTCCACAGGCAGTGTTTAACAAGGAAACAATCCATGAGATCAACCTGCTTACGATCATTTAAGAAGGCCGAAGTCCGCAATAAGCGCACGATTTTCCGCCACCGCCTATCTGATTTTTGTTGCAGCGCTTCTTGAGGAGGGGGGAGATCCGGTTCTGCCGGTTCTCCTTCCCCAAGGTTTCGGGTACCCTGAGATTTGATAAACCAGAGGACCTGAAACACATGATCCGGCAGGGTAATGGCATCAATGCCGCGACTCCACCCTTCATAGACCGGATCGGTGATCTTCTGTTCTTCCGGTACCGGGTCATGAGTGGAGGTATCGAAACTGCGGGGCAGGGTAATCATGGCCCTAAAGTGTTCCGGGTCGTTGATCCCATCCACCGGAAGGCGCACCAAGAAGCGATCCCAGAGGGCTTCAAGGCCCTGCCCGGGGAGCGGCATTTCGTTGGACGCGGCAATGAGGAGCTTCATGGGGATCGGGATTTCTTGTTCACCGTTACGGTAGAGTTTTTCATTCAAGACCGTGAGAAGGGCATTCTGAATGGAGGGACCGGCTTTCCAGATTTCATCCAAAAAAACTACCGAAGCTTCAGGAAGGTAGCCCTGGGTTATCCGCTCATACTTATCTGCATCTTTGAGTTTCGCAATGGACAGGGGACCGAATATTTCATCGGGGGTACTGAAACGGCTCATCAGGTACTCAAAGGCGCGCCCCTGTTTAAAGGCGTATTTAAGCCGTCGGGCTATGAGGCTTTTGCCCACTCCAGGAGGGCCAAGGAGGAAAAGGCTTTCCCCAGCTACGGCAGTAAGCAGGGCCAAGGCTAGGATCTCTTCCTTCTCATATATACCGGTGTTTAATTCCTTGAGTAATCGGATTATCTGTGATTTAACCGCCATAGGTGCAGCATACCCTGCGCCGCAAAGGGGTGTCTACTCTTTCAGCAGCAAACCGTGAACGGTTATAACAAGCCGATAAGCCGCAGCGCCAGATGCGGGAAAAAATACTACCCAATGTGCTTTTAGGTACTTGTATGTTATTTGTCGGTATGATAGGGTCTTGCCACTGTATATCTAGATTCTATAATCAAGATAAGCTGTTGAAAAACAGTTCAATAGCGATATGAGGTATGAATATGCGACCTTGCTAAGATGCTGGAACGTATAGGCGCGGATACTTTGGTGTATTCATCGTATTTCAGCTATGAGCAGTTACCATATAAATATGCTCTGACAGACGCGGTGTCGCTGTATCCGTATGCTCAGGATACGATAGAGTCGATTGATATTTTTATGATTACTATACTATGTCGTTACCCATACAGACGCAAAACGCTCTGAAGTCCCGGTACAACAAAGATATAAACAAGGAGAAAAACTATGATTGATTACTATCTGGTACAAAACAAAGTGCCTGTCGGATCTACGGCGTATCACGCCGTTGTTACCCATACTGAAGGGCTTGACCAAAACAACTTTGTTAAAATGCTCGGCGAAGTGCTGAACATCAACGAGGGAGAGGCAAAACGGGTTATAGCAGGCATTGGAACTGTCGCTAAAAACCTGCTCTCCCAAGGCTGGAGCTTCAAGATAGAGGGCATAGGCAGCTTCAGCCTCGGCATTACCGGCGCGTTCTCGAGTCCTGACGCTTCCTTTAACCCCGCGGTTAATAAGATTACCGTTCACTTTTTAGCGGACAAGGAACTAGGTGCGGCCGCCCGCAGCGCTTCCTTGAACCGCCTGCATGGAGTAGAACAGGGTCCTATCATTGACAGTGTAGAGGATAAGAGCAGCGGCGCCATAGACGGCAAGCTCAGCCCCGGACACGGCGTACAGATAAGCGGCAAGGATATAAAGATAGCAGGAGCCGACAGCTCGGTAGGCATACACCTTATTGATGAAACCGGGAACGCGGTCTCTGTTCCGGCAGGCGACATACTGGAAAACGGTCCCACAAAGCTGCTGTTCATCTGCCCTGCCTTGAGCGTCGGGAAGTATACGATACAGGTGACGACCCAGTATTCACCGGGAAGTAAAGAGCTGGCGCATTCCCGTTCATACATTTTTAACGCCCCTTTAACGGTAACGACCCCCTAACGAGGTGGAGGCGATCCACTTAATGAGGCGTTAAACTTGCCCTTACAGAAATATTGAACTCTAAGCTCTAAAGCGAAATGGGCTTGTGGAGAATAGGGTTTGATTATTAGGATAAAAGAGGAGGATGATTATGGCTGAAATGGCGATAGAGCCGCGGATGGGACTGAACTTTGAGCAGGTATGGGCCGCGTTGATGGAATTACGAGAGTCTCAAAAGGAGAGTGACCGGCTGTTGAAAGAGAGTCGCGCGGACTTTGACCGGTGTATGCAAGAGACAAACAAACAGATGCAAGAGACTGACAAAGAAATCAAGGAACTCTCAAAGAACATCGGGGGTCTGAACAACTCGCTGGGCAAGCTGATCGAGCGGATGTTCTCGGCGCAGGCATGGGACAAGTTTGACGCGCTCGACTACGAGTTTACCAAGGGTGGTAACACCAAGTTCATAGAGAACAAGCGGATCCTAGCGGAAGTGGATATATTCCTCGAGAATGGGGAGTATGCGATGCCTGTGGAAGTGAAGACGTATTTGAGGGCGGAAAACGTGGACGAGCATATAGAGCGGATAGAGCGGATACGCGGCTATATGGACAAGCGGGGAGACAAGCGGCGGCTGGTGGGATTGTGCCTGGTGATGTGAGGCTTTACGCGCAGAGGCGCGGGCTGTATGTGCTGGAGCAGTCTGGGGAATCGGTGGTCATAGCGAAGTCGCCCGAGGGGTTCACGGCGCGAATATGGTAGGGTGTCAGCATGAATCGGTTGGGGCAAGTTTAGAACGAGGTGGAGGCAATTTTCCTAGCTAGATGGAGATGATCCACTAGGTAGGGTAAGCGCCTTATCTATGGGGAGGCGAAGCCTGTTGCAGACGAAGAGTCGCGCGCCGCCTTTGATGCAATGCCGAAGCTTTAGAAACAGGCTGGCCTGCGCAACTTAGAAAGCCGCTGGCGGCTGAGAAGGAGTTTTTACTATGAAAAGTTTAAGGGGTGCCCTGTTTATCGTGTTTGTTACTTTAAGTGTGCTTATTTCATTCGGTATGGGCATGGTTATCTATGTCCAGTACAGCGCCTACATTAAAGATAACTATGAAGGCACACTGAAGCAGGTATTAGAAAGGGTAGCGGAATATATGCCCATGCTCAACGACACCGACTATATTATCCACGAAGGACAAGAACAGTCTGAAGTCTATGCCAGCCTCTGCGTTGAAGTGTATAAGTTTACAAAACTGTTTAATGTTGAAGACATCGCTTTACTTTACCGGCCGCAGGCTAATACCTTCCGGTTCCTTCTTGGCGCGGTTCAGGCTGATGACCCCTTGAGCTTTCTGACGGATGATCTTTTTCTGGCTCCTTGGGAGGTTGAAGGAGATGTTGCTGGAACCGTAGAAGCGATGTACAGTACCAGAACATTTCAGGCAACCGACGCTCCCTACACCGACGAGTTCGGTACCCATGTGTCCGGTTTCCTCCCCCTTATAAAAAACGGCTCTGTTACTGGATTTCTGGTAGTCGATTATGAAGTCTCTTACGTGGAGAGCCTTCATCAAAAAGCCTACATCGCCTTGGCTGTCTCTATGGCCGCCGCCCTTGTCTTGGCAAGTGTGGGAGCTTGGGTCTTTGCCTCCTTCCTAGTCAAACCCATAACCCAAGTTACCCTCGCGGCTATGGAACTTGCCCATGCCCATTTTGACATAGACATCCCCATTACCAGCAGGAACGAAATCGGGGAACAGCAGAAGGCCTTATGTACCATCCGGGATAACCTCAAACAACTGGTAAACACCCTTAACGAGCAGGTCCAAAAATTGGACGGCATAAGCCAAAACCTCAAAGAGGCTATCAAAAAGTCCTTAAGCGACGTGGAACTCATCGTCAAGCAGATGAATACCGTGCAAACCGAAGCCGATTCCCAAATCACCATGGTCGGCGTAACCACCGATTCAACCAAGCGCATTGTCGGCCATATTGGTGGCTTGGATTCGACCATTCAAATCCAAGCCACCAATATCGCGGAGTCTTCTGCGGCCATTGAACAGATGATCGCCCATATCGCCAATATCCGTTCCACTGTTAGCCATTCCGCAAAAATGACGGAGCAGCTCACGACTTTATCGAAAAGCGGGCGGGAGACCATCCAACGCTTAGGGGAGGAATACCACCTGATTGCCGAGCGTTCCGGTTCCCTCAAATCTGCGAACAAGATGATAGCGAACATATCAGCGCAGACGAATATCCTGGCGATGAACGCGGCCATAGAAGCGGCTCATGCTGGGGAATCGGGCCGGGGTTTTGCGGTGGTGGCCAGTGAGATACGCAAGCTGGCCGAATCTTCGGCGAAGGAATCATCGGCCATTGATGGGGAAATCAAAAGTATGGAGAAGGCCATAGGGAATATGGAGGTCGCCTCAGAGGATACGACCACGTTGATGGAAGGGCTTTTCAAGGGTATCCACGATATGGAAGGGCTGTTCTTGACGATCAGGCAAGCCGTGGAGGAGCAGTTGAGCGGGAGCGTTCAGATAGTGGAAGCCTTGAAGGCGATACAGGAGAAGACGAGCCTCATTCAGGAAGATTCACGAGGAATTAAGAAAGAAAGTGAGGACATCTACTACGGGATAGAGCGCCTGAAGTCGGCTTCCGGGGAAGTACGGAACAGTGTAAGCAGCGCGCTTGATGCGAGTAAGCGCATCGCCGACTATTTGGAATACTCCCAGCAGATCGTTGAAACCTAGGGTACCAGGAGTTGAAGTCCAGTACCCGCCCAAACATACAAAGCCTCACAAATCTAGTTTGTTTTTCCATAAAGGATGCTTGCTTTGCCGCAGGGTATGCTGGGCGACAAGCTGGGTTAGCGCTTGTTTCGCCTCCTCCTTTGACCATCTAAGGAATGCCGCTTGAGATAAGACCTGGGCTGCTTCGGTAAGGGTATAGCGGCGGCGGTGGTTTTTAAAAAATTCGATGAGCCTGGGCTCCTCGCGCAGGGTGTTTACCGCTTGGCCCGCGCATACATCGCAGCAGTTCGATGTGCGGCTTTGCTGCTCCCCCTCGTAATTGAGGAGCCGAAGTAGGGCCGTACGACGGCAGGTTTGGGTATTCCGGGCATAGGAGAGGACTTGGGAAAGACGGGCTTTGGGTGCCTCAGAAGATGCTCGTGTTATGGCCCTTGTATCTTCAGGTCCCCACAGGAGTATGGCCTGGGAAGGGCCTCCGTCCCGCCCAGCTCGGCCTGATTCCTGGAGATAGGCTTCCACCGAAGGCGGGCAATCCCGGTGTATCACCGTGCGTATATCCGGCTTATCCACCCCCATACCATAGGCACAGGTGGCGACTAAGATCCCCTGAGGATGAGTGAAAAACCACCGTTCCCCGGTGGTTTTTTCTTCCCGGCTCAAACCTGCATGGTAAAACCGAATATCCTGTGCGGCAAAGCCCTGGCTACTCAATTCGTTTCTCAGGTACCGAGCCAGGGTTTGGGTTCCGAGCCTGGAGGAACAAAACACGATGGCAGGTTTTGGGTGTTTGATGAGCAGGTCTCGGACTGCCAAATCCTTAAGTATGCAACCCTGGGCAGTATAGCGGATATTGCTCCGGTCCGGGTTACCGATGATCCGGTGAGCACCAAGGCTGCCGAAAAGGATCTGTTCTATTTTCTCGAGGACCGGCGCTGAAGCAGTGGCAGTAAAAGCAGTTACCAAAGGAACCGGTGGTCCCTTGGCGGCATTGAGAATACGCGTAATCTCCAGGTAACTGGGCCTGAACTGTTCCCCCCATTCACTGACACAATGGGCCTCATCAATCACTATGTGGAGGATCCCCAGGCATTTTAAATTTCCCAACACCGAAGCAGTCAGCAGCACCTCTGGATTAGCAATGATGAATCGACTGTGCCCAGCATGAAGCCGTTCCCACAGGACCCGCCGTTCCTCCGGACTTTGACCGCCTCGGAGTATAACCGGCGCAAGTCCCCGTTCTTGTAAGCGCCGTTCTTGGTCTGCCATCAAGGACAGAATAGGGTAGATTACCAGGGTCGGTCCGGGAAGCAACAGGGCGGGAAGCTGGAAACAGAGGGACTTTCCCGCGCCTGTAGGCAGTATGACGATCTGCCTGCCCCGGCTTTCCCGGTCCTCTGCTTCACGGGAGTCTGGGCTTGTCAGCGTTTCAAGTCCAGGCCAGTGGATAGGGATCCCTCGGGCTTCCGCTGCTTCCAGGATATTGGCCACTACCAATCGTTGGTAGGGGAACAAGTAGGGCACACCGAAAAACCATTTTGCCGTAGCGTCCAGGGGATCGGGTTCCGCAAGGGCGTATAGACTTCGGTCATGTTCTTCTGACGTGGTTTTCATGTTTTTCATACTAGACCTCCTTAACCGGATATTCTATAAAGGCACTAAAGGGAGGGATTGCTTTGATTACCGATCGAGTAACCCGCTAAGGCGCTGCGATCCCTCTATCGGATACCCATAGGTAGGTTGGATTTTACATGAGGCAATGCGCGGCCTTGACATTTTTAGCGTGAGGAGTAGAATGATTTTATGCTTTTACAATCGGCAGGTAAATCATGGCTCATGGCTCATGGCTCATGGCTCATGGCTCATGTCTCATGGCTCATGGCTCATGGCTCATGTATCATGGATCATGTCTCATGGCTCAAGTCACAAGGAAAATGGCACATGGCTCATGGCTCATGGCTCAGGGCTCATGGCTCATGGCTCATGGCTCATGGCTCTTGGCTCATGGCTCATGGCTCATGGCTCATGGCTCATGGCTCATGGCTCATGGCTCATGGCTCATGGCTCATGGCTCATGGCTCATGGCTCATTATAATATATTAAGAAGACGGTTTGT
>JAITJS010000045.1 GCA_031278815.1 Treponema sp. | reverse complement strand
GTGCTTTTTCCGGCGTTCCGGTAACGGGGAGCGAATTGTGCCGCAATCTTTTTTTTCTCTGCTATGGTCAACCCCATTTATTCCTCCAGACTCAGTCTGGATAGAGGGTGTCTCCATGGTTAGATTTAACATGGCGCAAACGTTCCCCTATGGGTAGATTTAACGTGGCGCAATTCGGGGGCTTGACTTTTACCATACCATTACTGAGAATGAGAAACCATGAAACAGCAAGACCCGATGGATACGTCAGTTTCTATTGCTTCCTCAGCCGATGTGTTTGCCTGGCTTTCCCGGTTCATCAATATAGAAACCGGTCAGTTTTCCACCAGTCTCCGTTTAGATCGTATGGAAGTCCTCGCCCGTCTTGCGGGGCATCCTGAACGTTCCGCTCCGGTGATCCATATAGCCGGTTCTAAAGGAAAAGGTTCGGTTACGGGGATGATTACCGCCATTCTTGAGGCCGAAGGCTTGCGGCCTGCTCGGTATACTTCCCCCCATGTGACCGAATACCGGGAACGGATCACCCAGGGAAATGCTTTTTTTGATGAATCCATTTATATACAAGCGGGAAGAGAATTGGTTTCTATTGAAGCGCTGTTGCGCAATACCCCGCAAAGCGACATAAGGTACTTTGATCCCCCCGCAGCAGATGATACCGAGGCAAGTTTCTTTGAGCTTTTGACCTTGTATTTTTTTCTTTGTGCCCGGCTTGCCCGCTGTGATGTGATGGTCGTAGAAACCGGCCTCGGCGGCCGTTTGGACGCGACTAATATCGTGGAGCCCCTGGTCTCGGTGATCACCCTCATCGAACTGGAACACACTGAATTCTTAGGAGACCACCTCGGAGCCATAGCCATAGAAAAAGCGGGGATCATCAAAAGGGAGAAGCCCTTGATCCTTGCGGAACAGGCCCCTGCAGCCTTGGAGGTTTTCAAACAAACCGCTGCCTCCTGCCATGCCCCTCTTTACTACCTGCCTGAGGTGCTGGATCTCCAGCATATTGAGGTGAGCCCTCAGGGAACTACTTTTAGCATAGCATCCAAAAGGCAAGCCTTGCTCCCCTCCCCACTTAAACTTACGATTCCCATACCCGGTAAAATCCAGGCCCAGAATGCGACCTTAAGTCTTGCCGCGGCAAAACTCGCGTTTCCGACACTCAAGGTAGCATCCATCCTTCGGGGCTTACAGGATTTTACCCTCCCCGCACGGTTTGAGCGGATCATGGATGCACCCATTTTCATTGTAGACGGCGCCCATACCCCTCAGAGTGTGGAAGCCTGTGTCGAGACCTTCAGCGCCCTCTATGGGAAGCAGGGGATCCTCATCTTCGGGTGTGCCGCCGGTAAGGACGCGGTCTCTATGGCAAAAATTCTCATTCCTCATTTTGCCCAGATCCTTATTACCACCCCAGGAACCTTCAAAGTCAGTTTTCCCCACCTGGTGTATGATACCTTTAGTGCAGAAGCCACTTCTGTGGGGAAGGAATCCATGGTGTGTTATATACCGAATACTACAAAAGCTATTGAACAGGCTATTGAACAGGGCCGGGAAAAAAAGCTACCCCTCTTAGGCACCGGTTCTTTTTACCTGGCTGCGGAGATTAGAAACAAGATGCATTCCTGTGTATTATGCACCTAATGGTTCATCAGAAGTAGGCTACCAGTTCGTCTACGAGCCGGGCAAAGACCTGACAGGCAGCTTCCACCGGACCAGGAGAAGCCATATCAACCCCTGCCAACTTAAGAGAGTCTATGGGGAACCGGGAACCTCCTGATCTGAGGAAGGTAACATAATCCCTGCGTTCTTGCTCACCCCCGGAAAGGACCCGTTCAGCCAAAGCCAAAGATGCGGAAATACCGGTGGCGTATTTATACACATAAAAGGCCCGATAGAAGTGGGGGATCCGTAAGCCTTCCAGATCGCTCTGTTCCTCCAAGATCATCTCTGGGCCGAAGTACTTGGTAAGCAATGCCCGGTATGCACTGCGCAGGACCTCCACGGTTAAGGGAGTGCCCCCTTCTTCGAGGGCATGGGTCTGTTGCTCAAATTCGGCAAACATGGTTTGACGGTAGAGGGTTGCCAAAAGGTCATCTACCCGCTTGTTGATCACATACATGGCCAGTTCCTGGGTATCTGCATGATCGCGTAAATAGCGAAAGAGGAGCTCTTCGTTAAAGGTACTCGCCACTTCCGCTTCAAAAATCGTATACCCGTAGTGCATAAAGGGGTTTGAACGGGCCGCATACAAAGAGTGCATGGAATGGCCTCCCTCATGGGCCAGGGTGAACACATCCCGGATGCTGTCTTCCTTATAGTTCATAAGGATATAAGGGTCTCCCCGGTAGGTCCCCGCAGAAAAAGCGCCGGACCGTTTTCCCTTGTTTTCATACCGGTCTGCCCAGCGGCCTAAGAGTCCTGCTCGGAGGGCCTGGCCATATTCCTCTCCTAGCGGTTCTAAAGCTGCGGAAATCAGGTCCACTGCTTCGTTCCAGGAGGTCTTTTTTATTGCCTTGGGTACCAGGGGTACATACACATCGTAGTGGCGTAATGCATCCAAGCCCAGGACTCGTTTGCGTAGACTATAGTACCGGTGCAGTGGAGTCAAATGAGCGCCGATGGTGGATACCAGGTTATCGTAAACCGCTTCGGGAATCGCATCAGGAAAGAGATGGGCTGCCCGGGCAGATGGGAAACCCCGGATCCGGGCCTTAATCACATTTTGCTTAACCGCTCCTCCGTATAAAGCGGCCAGGGTGGTTTTATGGGCTTCAAAAGGCCGGTAAAATGCCTGGTAAGCCTGTCGCCGCAGGTTCCGGTCAGGGTTTTCCATAAACACCGACCAGGTAGACTGGGAGAGGGGCCGCTTCCCTGCGGGCGTATCCAGAGTACCAAAGTCCAGGTCCACATTAGTCAGCACTGAAAATGCCTCTGCAGGGAGGTTTTCCCCTTCGGCATGGAGGGCAAGCAGCCGTTCCTCCCGGTCGCTCAAAATATAGGGCTTATACCACAAGAGCTTTTTGAGGTAAATCCTATATTCCCCTAAACGGGGATGCTCCAAGAACCCTGTCATAACTGCATCAGGGATAGCCTGGATCTCCGGTATGACCCAGGAAGCCGCAGCTTCTGCCTTGGCTGCGACCATCATGAAACGACCGGTCATGGTTCGGGCTGGGTTGTCCCCCTCATCCTCGGTTTGTCGCAGATCGCTGTAATAGTGGAGCCTTTCTTCCAAGATGCCGAGGGCTTGGGAAAAATCCAGGTAATCGGCGAGGTTTTCCGCGGAGCTTCCCAGGGTGGCGCGAAACGATGGGATCTGTTCTGTTTGCTTTTCGTACGCGTGCAGTGCTTCGTACCAAGCTTGGTCATGGGGGAACAGGGTGGAAAGGTCCCAGGTGTCTTGGGGGTCTAGTTCGGAACGAAAGGGTATCCCAGGGGCAGGGGCTAGGGATGTATCCTGTACAGGTATCAAAACCATACAATTTCTCCTCAAAGGTTTCTAACATACGGTGCATTCACGGGAAGAGCGGGTCTCTTCGGGTAATTTTCAAGGCTTTTGCTCGACCAAACCACCGTAGGTTACGGATCCTTTAGTACGCTTTGGGGCTTTACCATACACACCATAGGTTCCATACTTTTAGACCTACTGAGGTGAAGTACCAATGAGCTATGCTTGTCATAGTATCAGTTTTACTCTACCATAGAGGTATCTGCTATGTCTACTGCATCCGGGAGAGAACCCATGAAAAAACCTAGTGCTTCGGTAAGATCGGCTTGCCAAGCAACCCTTGTGTTAGAAGACGGCTCTGAATATACCGGCTGGTCCTTTGGAGAAAGGCGATCCCAGGCAGGGGAGGTGGTTTTTACCACCGGCATGACCGGTTACCCTCAGTCATTGACCGACCCAAGTTTTCGGGGGCAGATCCTGGTTTCCACCTATCCGCTGGTGGGAAATTACGGGGTTCCGGTCAACCCTAAAACTGGGGAGCCCTATACGGACGATCAAGGAATTCCGGTGCACTTTGAATCCCTTCGGATTCAAGTTGCCGGTTTTGTGGTTGCTGAAGTTTGCCAGGAACCGAGCCACTTTGCCTCGGGGATTTCTCTTTCCGCATGGCTTGAGAAACAGCAGGTTCCCGGAATCTACGGTATTGATACCCGTTCCCTCACCTGCCGTTTACGAGAACAGGGGGTAATGCATGGCAAGATCCTCCTGGAGGGGAGTCGGGAAGTAACCCTGGATTCAGGGGTCCTCTCCCATCCGGTGGCGGATGTTTCTCCCCAAAAACCGAAGACCTTACGGCCTCCCGGAAGGGAAGCCGCCACGATTCCCCGGATAGCCCTCATCGACTGCGGGGCCAAGGCAAATATCCTGCGCTGCCTCCTGGCCCGGCAGGTGGAGGTGCTCTGTCTTCCCTGGGATCAGGACCTGCGGGATATAACCTATGACGGCCTGTTTCTGTCCAACGGCCCTGGAGACCCTAAAGCCTGTAGTAAGACCATTGCCGCGATCCGCCATGCCTTTGACCGGGGTAAGCCCATCTTCGGGATCTGCCTGGGGAATCAGATCATGGCCTTGGCTGCAGGAGCAGACACCTACAAGCTCCCCTACGGCCACCGGGGACAGAACCAGCCCTGCATTGAGGTGGGAACTCAGCGCTGTTACATCACCAGTCAAAACCACGGGTATGCGGTGCGGCAGGATACCCTGCCCAAGACCTGGGAGCCCTGGTTTATCAACGCCAACGACGGCACCATCGAGGGTATCCGGTCTACCCAGGGCCCTTTCTCCGCGGTCCAGTTCCACCCCGAAGGCTGCCCGGGTCCCCGGGACACGGAGTTTCTCCTGGACCGGTTCATTGATTCGGTGATCCAGGCAGGAACATAGGTATCGTTAAGCCATAAAGGAACAAACCCATGGGAAAGACGGCAACCGTAGCTGATGTACTGGCAATCATAGACCGGATGTCTCAAGAGACCAAAGCTATGTTTAAAAAGACAGACGCTGAGTTGAAAGCTCTGTTCAAGGAAACGGGCGAACAGATACAGGAGACTAATAAACAGATAAAGGCAACGAATAAAAAGATACGCGACTTAGGTGGAAGACTGGGCGAAATCGCAGGGTACCTGGTCTCCCCCCATCTTGAGGAGAAGTTCAAGGTTTTCACCATCTTTCTGGATACCCTCATCATAGAACACACCTTGGAAGAACCGGGAACGGGAATCATCGCGGAGATAGCGGTCTTTCTTTCCCATGGAATGGTGAACCAGGCGCTCAGAAGACCAGCACTCAAGTAACAAGCGGCTTGGCCGAGCGGGTTTTCAAAAGCCCTTAGAACCGGTACCATAGGAACTGCGTAAGGGATAAGCATGATACAACATACGGTAAAAAAAGTCCTGGTCCTCGGTTCCGGGGGCCTTAAGATCGGACAGGCCGGGGAATTCGACTATTCCGGTTCCCAGGCCCTCAAAGCCTTACGGGAAGAAGGCGTCAAAACGGTCCTCATCAATCCCAACATCGCCACCATTCAAACCAGTGAAGGCATGGCGGATGCTACCTATTTCCTCCCCTTAAGCCCCGAATATGTGGCCCAGGTAATTGAGCAGGAGCAGGTGGACGGCCTGCTTTTAGCTTTCGGCGGCCAGACCGCCCTGAACTGCGGGGTTGCTTTGGCCCGGGAAGGGATCCTGGAACGTTACGGGGTCAAAGTCCTGGGCACCCCGATTGCAGCCATTGAAGACACCGAAGACCGGGAACGCTTTGTGAGCCGTTTGAACGAAATTCAGGTCAAAAGCCCCCGAAGCATCGCGGTTACCACCACCCAAGAGGCCGCCGCCGCCGCCCGGGAAATCGGGTATCCCCTGATGGTCCGGGCGGCTTTTGCCCTAGGTGGGGCCGGTTCAGGGATATGTCGCAATGAAGAAGCCCTCCTGGGGCGTTGCGACCGGGCTTTCTCCCAGGCCCCGCAAATCCTGGTAGAAGAATGGCTCGGCGGCTGGAAGGAGATCGAATACGAAGTGGTCCGGGATGTCTATGACAACTGCATCACGGTGTGTAATATGGAGAATTTCGATCCACTGGGGATCCACACCGGGGAAAGTATCGTGGTGGCCCCTTCTCAGACCCTTACGGACTCGGAATACCATAAGCTCCGGAGCATTGCTCTTAAGGTAATCCGCCACCTGGGGATCGTTGGGGAATGCAATATCCAATACGCCCTGGACCCGGCCTCAGAGGATTACCGGATTATCGAAGTAAACGCCCGGCTTTCCCGGAGTTCTGCCCTGGCTTCCAAGGCCACCGGCTACCCCTTAGCCTTTGTGGCGGCTAAACTCGCCCTGGGCTTCTCTCTTGCAGAGATTGAAAACCGCATCACCCGGGTAACCCGTTCCTGTTTCGAGCCTGCCCTGGATTACTGCGTGGTGAAAGTACCCCGCTGGGACCTCACCAAGTTCAAGCATGTGGAAACCCGCATTGGTTCAGAAATGAAATCCGTGGGAGAAGTTATGTCCATAGGCCGGACCTTTGAAGAAGCCCTGCAGAAAGCCCTGCGTATGACTGGTATCGGCGCGCCGGGGCTGGCCGGGGAAGACGGTCTGTGTGGGATCGGCGCCGGGCACATTAAGGAGGCGCTGACCAAACCAACGGACCGACGGATCTTCGTCATCTACCGGGCCCTTGCAGAAGGGTGGTCCATAGACCGGATCCACCGGCTCACCAAGATCGACCGCTGGTTCCTTTCGAAAATTGCCCATGTCCTGGAAACCGAAAAAGCCCTGGGCAGCCTGAAACTTTCCGACCCGGAAGGCCCCCAGCTTTCCTTTGCCTTACTGGCTCAAGCCAAACGTATGGGCTTTTCCGATGCCCGAATCGGCGCCTTGGTGGGACGTTCCGAGTCTCAGATCCGGATGCTCCGGGAAGATTACCGCCTGCGGCCGGCGATCAAGCAGATAGACACCCTGGCTGCGGAATATCCGGCCAAGACCAATTACCTCTACATGACCTACGGGGCTGCAGGACTGGGAAGCGGTTCCCGGGATGATGTGGCCCCTTCTGGCCGGGGGGTGATGGTGCTCGGTTCCGGGGCCTATCGCATCGGGAGCAGCGTGGAATTCGACTGGTGCTGCGTCAACGCCGTGGAAACCGCCCGGAAGCTGGGCCGTTACACCATCATGGTGAATTGCAACCCGGAAACCGTCTCCACGGACTACGACGTATGCGACCGGCTCTATTTTGAGGAACTTACCCTGGAGCGGATTCTGGATATTTATGAACGGGAACGGCCTGAAGGGGTGATCCTTTCTATGGGAGGCCAGATTCCCAATAACTTAGCCACCAAGCTCTACGACGCCGGTATCCTGATTTACGGGACCAGGCCGCAGTCCATTGATATGGCCGAGGACCGGCACAAATTTTCCGCACTCCTGGATGATCTCAAAATCGAACAGCCCCCCTGGAAAGAGCTGACTGACTTGTCTTCTGCGAAGGCCTTTGCCTTAACCGTGGGATACCCCGTGCTTATCCGGCCCAGTTACGTGCTCTCCGGGGCTGCCATGAACGTGGCCTGGGACGATGAGAGCCTGGAAACCTTCTTGAATCTGGCAACGGACGTTTCTGCGGAGCATCCGGTGGTGATCTCCAAGTTCGTAGATAATTCCAAGGAAATCGAAATTGATGCGGTGGCCAAACGGGGGGAGATTCTCGTCCACGCCATCACCGAACATATTGAAAACGCCGGGGTTCATTCCGGGGATGCCACGGTGGTGCTCCCGGCGCAGCGGCTCTACATCGAAACCATTCGAAAGATCCACAAGATCAGTTCCCACATTGCCAAGGCCCTGGACATAACCGGACCCTTCAACATTCAGTTTTTGGCCCAGCGGAATCGGGTCCAGGTGATCGAGTGCAATCTCCGGGCCAGCCGGAGTTTCCCCTTCTGTTCCAAGGTAAGCCGGGTGAATATGATCGAAATGGCCGTGAAGGCCATGCTGGACGAGAGCGTACAAAAAGCCCCGGCCTCGGCCCTGGACCTGGAATGGGTGGGGGTCAAGGCCGCGCAGTTCAGCTTTTCCCGGCTCCACGGGGTTGACCCGGTTTCCGGGGTGGAGATGGCCTCTACCGGAGAAGTGGGGTGTATTGGCA
>JAITJS010000002.1 GCA_031278815.1 Treponema sp. | reverse complement strand
GATAGGTTTGGCGATAGTCCCTGCGAGTACAAATATACACACCCCTCCTACCAGGATACAAAGGGCTGCAATGATGATGCTGTATTGGATTATGGCCCGGACCTCAGCAAGAACCGTTTTCACCGGTACTGATACAAGCACCGTCATAGGGTTGGGTGCATTACCCACATAAAAGGGATAACTCACGATTTCTTGGCTTGCATCTTCGCTTTTAAAAACACGAGGGGTGCCGTCCTGCAAAGACTCAAGGACCAGTCGAATCCCTGTTTGCCCTAAACTAGACTTGATGGTTTGCTGAAAATTGGTACCTACCTCCTGAGCATTGTAGTAGGCTAGGAGTATACCGTTATTAGCTATCAAAGCCGCCCTTCCCGTATCGTAAGGCCGAAGTTCCTCTATCGTGGTCTGGAGCGGGGCTATATCCACATTGATCCCCACGACTCCCAGGACCTCATTGCCGTTTTTTACAATAGGGGCATTGAGGCTTATGACATAGGTTTGCCTCCCATTAACCGTCCTTAAAACCGGGTTCCCTACACTTTCGGTCTGGGTGAGGTTGCGTAGTAGACCCTGAGGATCTGCATAAGCCCGATACTCTATGGACCCGGTTTCTCGGGTATACATGGAAATGTACTGCCCTATGGCATTGGAACCTCGGGTATTGGCGTACTGTATGTCCAGCGCATCCAGGACAGAAGGATGCCACACCGTATAGACATCAATAAAGTGGGGAGTGGTTGTGATCATACTAAAGAGCATATCATCATACCGAATACGCCGCTGTACTGGATCAATGACTTCGTAACCGGTCATGATCTCCGCAAGGGTCTGGGCCACTCCCAGATACAGATCAAAACGCCGCTGAATATCCGTAGCCGTTATTCCGGCGATACCCCCTAAATTATCCCGAGCAGCTTGGGTTTGAAGGGCACAAGAACGGGTTAAAATAATGACTGATAGCACAAGAATGATCAAGATCATTAGCACACTAATAGTTAAGGTTAATCTAACCTGTAATTTCATAATTCCTCCTTGAGGTAAGGAGCATACTGATGATGCACGCAAGATTGTAAGTCAGTGCAGATAAAACACAGCGCCGACAATAAAAATAGTATAGATATATTTTTCAATAGCCTCTATACCCCTTATATCCCTTAAGTATGGAGGAAGCGCTTCGTAATAACAAGGATGAAGCCCCAAAAAAATGGAGAAAAGTGAAGGTGATTGGTGCGTTCGTTCTTTATTGTTTCAATCCACACGCTCACATGAAGCGCGACAGCGCCCTTCGCATGGGGTTTAATACCCCGCCGCTCTGCGGGTGGGGATTTTTTATTAAAAGAGCGGGGTAAAGCTCAAGCACTTTTACAGCCTATGGCCCATGGTGAAGCATAGGGGACAACCCACCCCAACCCTCCGATACCGCTGCTTACCGTCCCCTGTGGACCGGTAGGGGACTTATTCCACCTTGAATTTGGCAATTTCATGCACCAAGGTATCAATGTGCTGTTTGTTTTTAAGACTCAGGGAGTTTACCCGGTTTACCGATCCATTGACCTGTTCTACCCCGCTGGACATCTCATTGATCGCATTGGATACTTCAGTGGTAACGTTCTCTAAATTCTGGGTTTCCTGGATGATTTCTTTACTCCCTGCCAACATCTCCATAGAACCGCTACGGACATACTGGCTTATCTCGTTCAAGTAGGCCATGACCTTCAGAATCTGCTGACTGCCGGTCCCTTGCTCCTCCATAGCTTCCTTCACGTTTTCCTCTTGCCCGGATACGATCTTCACCCCTTGGTCAATTGCTTCAAACCGATTCAGTACCTCATTGGTGGATTTCGATATCTGGGTTCTGGAATCCTTGATCTTCTTCAATACCATGGTTATGATTTTGGATTGCTCCCCGGAGGAGTCTGCCAGCTTGCGAATCTCCTCGGCCACCACCGCAAAACCTTTGCCCAATTCCCCTGCGTGGGCTGCTTCAATCGCTGCATTCATGGATAAAAGGTTCGTCTGACTGGCTATGTTTTCCATCATCGCGGTGATCTCCAGAAGTCCATCCCATTGCCTGGCTATCCCCTGAATATCCGCGGCCACTTCCTGCAAGCCGTTTCGGCCGTTCTCCGAAGCACTGGCTAGGTCTTTAACGTTCTCCAGGTTCCGCACAATGGTTTGGGTAACGGAACTGATATTGGCAATCATCTGTTCAATCGCACTGGAGGACTGGGAGATATGCGTGGTCTGCTCTTCGATATATCCATTGACTTTCTCAATATGGGTGGTGATTTGCCTCATCGTGGAATTGGTTTCCGTAACGCTAGCGCTTTGGTTTACCACCTGCCCCTTGATACTCTGGATATGGGCGGCAATCTCATTCATAGCAGCCGCGGTTTCGGTCATGTGGGAGGAGAGTTCAATACCAATAGCAGACAAGGAAGCCCCATGCGCTTTGATGTCAACCATGAGGGATCTAATTTTATCAATGGTGAGGTTGAAATAACAGGCCAGGTCTTCAATTTCATCTTTGGTCCGGATGGAGATCCGCTTGGTGAGGTCCCCTGCTCCTTCGGAAATATCTTTCAGCATGGCAGTAACCTGGAGAATGGGTTTGGCGATAGTCCGAGCCATCCCAAACGTAATGAAGCCGCCTGCCAGGATACACAGGACTGCGGTGAGAATGCTGAATTGAGCCATAGTCTTTACCGGGGCAAGCAGGGTTTCCTCTGGTACGGTTATCACGAGAGTCAACGGATTGGAGGCATTACCCACGTAAAAGGGATAGCATATAGATGCAAGGCCATCGACCGTGAAGGCGCTGGGGGTTCCGGTCTGCTGGGACTCAAGGATCAGGCGCATCCCTGTTTCCCCCAAAGCGCCGGTTTCCTGAAAATTGGTACCGATACGCTCAACCTGGTAATGAGCTATGACCATGCCGTTAGAGGATATCATGCGGGTCCTCCCCGTACCATAGGGCTTGATCTCCGCTATCATGGGCTGGAACAGCGCCATATCCACATTGACCCCTACCACTCCTACCACGGTACCATCGGTTTCCACAATAGGGGCATTAAGGCTTATAGTATACATGGTATTTCCTCTAATGATGCGGGGAGTGGGTTCTCCCAAGGTTTCAGTGGTAGTAACCTCCGCTAATAATCTTTGAGGAGCCGGATAAGACCGGTACTCTATCGACCCTGATTCCCGGGTATACAAGGAAATATACTGCCCTAATTGCGCATCCATATTGTCCAGAGCATAGGGATGCCACACCGTATAAACATCAATAATGTGGGGATTAGCCGAAAGGACACTAAATAACATATCATCATAGCGCATACGCCGCTGGACCGGGTCAATAGTTTCATAGCTATCCATGATCTGGGCGAGGATTTGGGCCACATCCAGATACCCTTCCAACTGCCGTTGAGTATCCTTGGCGGCTGCTCCGACGATACCCTGTAAGTTATCCATAGCAGCTTGACTTTGCAAGGTACAGGAACGGGTTAAGGTAATCACGGATAAAACCAGTACGATAAAAAGCATTATCATACCCATAGTTAAGGTAAGTCTGATCTGTAATTTCATGATTCCTCCTTATAAAAGTATACTAACCATAAAAACAGAGGCTTCCCCCACAGCTAACTGGGAAAAAGCCTCATAGGTACATCCATGCTTACCTAGCCCCCTCTGGAATATACTGCTATAGTGAGGCGGCCGCATTAATCCGGCACTCTTCACCTAGCTTCTATAGCCTATATGCTCAGGTCTGAACCCTCTTTCTACAACTTCGTTTGAACCGGTGCCCATATTGTTTGCCTACCTGCTTGTTTATTTGTTTGTTTGTTTATTTCAATCCACGCGCTCACATGAAACACGACAGCACCCAGGGGATGGGATTTAATACCCCACCCCCTGGGCGTACAACTGAGGGCGCGGGGGATTTGTTCTCCCGCATGCGATACGCTTTCAAAGAGAAATCTTCAATACCCCGCTCTGCAGCGAGGATTTTTTATTCCACCCTGAACTTGGAAATTTCATTCACCAAGGTGTCAATGTACTGTTTGTTATCCACACTCAGGTTGCTTACCCGGTTCACCGCTTGATTAACCTGTTCCGCCCCACTGGACA
>JAITJS010000034.1 GCA_031278815.1 Treponema sp. | reverse complement strand
AGGGTTTCCTGGTTTCCCTTCAGTGAAAACACATAATCAGCTCCCGCGTTGACTATCTGATTGGCTATTTTGTACTGGCATCCCATCGCGTCTATAGTCACAATACACCCCTTCAGGGCTATCATCTCTAATAATGCCGGTATCGCCGGGATTTCATTACTTTTTTCTTCGGTCTTTACCTGGGCAAACACCAGCCGGTTCTCGGTTGCCCAGGCGCTGACCAGGTGGATAGCCTTGCTCCCCCGCCGGGTAATAAAAAATCCCCGCGGCAGAGCCGCGGGGTATTGAAGATTTCACCTTGGAAGCATTGCATATGCGGGGGAACAAATCCCCCGCACCCCCAGTTTTAACCGCTCCAAGGGGCGGGGAATTAAACCCCCGAAGATTAAAGCTCCCCCGCACGGTTTTCACGTCTATGGCTATCACTTCCCGTTCCTTCTCCTGTTTTATCGCCCTCACCCAGGCCATAAAACACCGTTCAATGTCCCGAGGGTCGAGCCGGTTAAACACCCGGCGGTATACATCGTGTTTGGGGATACCGTGTTTCAGGGGGAGAACGCGTTTCAGCCAGGCTTTTTTGGTTTTTCCGTATAATTCGATGTCTTCCCAGTCTTTGGCGAAGGCCATGACGGCCAGAAGGGTGATGACAATAACTTCGATAAGGGGGTAGTATTTCTTGCGGTCGATTCGCGGGTCTTTGATATCGCTAAAAAAGTCGATAATGGGCGGTACGGTTTCGGGGATTATAATTGCCTCCAATCCCGCTTTTATCGGCTTTTTTTGCCGCTGCTTTACTCCTTTTTTAATGCGCTCGCCCTGTACGAAACTAACTTGTATTTTATTACGGTTTATAGTATACTATTGTCATAGAACAAAAGTTTTTTTATAAAGTTCAGATGTAAAAAAGTACCCGTCAATACTTAATCAATCTGCATCTTTCCAAGTAGACTTTATCTGGAATTGGCTTGCCAATGCGGATCATTATAGGGTTTACCGTAATGGGGAGGAGATTGAGGGATAATACTTTCTATATCTGATACCTCCTATAAAACACCGGGTGAAACGTATGCATACGAGGTAGTCGCAGTAAACTACACTTACAGGGAACCTCTGGAAACTCTAAATGTGGTACTAAATTTAGATCCACATAAGATTTTGATATTTCCTAATTCATTATACGACAAAGAATTAGGAAATATCGATTTTTAACTTCTTATGATTTCTTAACAAAAATATGAGTTTTCAGAGGTTCCCTACAATGTGATCAATTTGGCAAGTGATTCGACATCGGTAAGTTTTCCTCTGCTTAGTGGCAATCTCTCCGTAAACAGTACTTCCTTCGGATTCATTAACCCAAGGGAATTTGATTATTATCGGTTTGCGCTTGGCAACTCTTCTTCCTACGCTTTTAGTTTATTTGGGATCTATTTGAGCGTCTATGCCGAGGTAGTGGTAACCGTCAGAGCTTATTCTCCTGGTAACACCGGCGACTATGGGCTTAGAGTTGACCGATGGCAGTAAAGCACGGTAAAAGCGGACCTGCCCTGATTCGGGGAAGGTTTCTGTGAAGGGCGGGCTATTCTGAAGCCCTTGTCTTCAGAATAGCCCGTTTTTTGTTAAAGGTAAGCCTTACCTTTTGCCGGAAAAATTTGTTAAATCTGTAGGGTACAGACTTGTATTATGTTATGTTTGTGGTATAATATTACTATAGAAAAAAAGCAGGTTCAGCACTGATATGATAACAGAGCAAGAGATAATCCGAGTGTAGACGTTTGGGGTAGATCCGCTCTCAACGTAAAGCTGGAAAAGGGATAAATGGTGTCTTTGATTTGGTTATAAGGAGTATGACCGCTATGAAAAAATTACCCTTTGTTTTGTTTTTGATTGCATGTAGGTTTTTTTCTTTTGCTCAGGAGGCGATTACCCTTGATAAGGCAATTCAGAATGGGGCTTTATATCTGATTGGAAGGCTTCCCGCTGATTCTAAGGTGGTTATTCTCAACTTTCAATCGGAACATCCAAAGTTGTCGGATTATATCATTGAAGAATTAACCACGAATATGGTGAATGATAAGAACAGTTCATTGGTGGTGGTGGATAGGCAGAACCTGGAGCTCCTGCAGCAAGAGATGGTTTTCCAGATGTCTGGAGAAGTAGACGACGAAACCGCCCAGGCAATCGGTAAAAAGTTAGGGGCCCAGACGATTATTTCTGGGTCCATTGTACCTTTAGGAGATGATTACCGGCTGCGTATTCGGGCAATAGAGGTACAGACTGCACGAATCGCGGGAAGTCAAAATACCACGATTGTCATGGACCTCATCCTCGCCGCCTTAACCGGTACGCCCTATACCCCCAGGCCATCGACTAGGCCCGGGGCGTCGGTGATTACCCAAGCCCAGCCAGAACCAGAGAAACCCGCAGAATCCCGTCCGCTTGATCCGGTGGAAGCTGAACCGGACGCCGTTGCCTCGGCTATACGGACCCGGGCAGAACAAGCTGCTCCCAAGCCAACACCTCCCCCAAAGGACAAGGACGCGTGGAAGCGTAAGGCGCTCTATATAGGGGGCCGGGTGGCGTATTCGGATCATTCCTATACCCTGTTTGATGATGGGGGTAGTCCCACAGTTGGAGGACACGGCCTGGGAGATTTTGGGTGGAATAAGCTAGATTATACGGGGTATCTATCGTTCCAATTCGTGCAGGCTCTGGCACTGCAAGTAGAGTTCAGCTATGTTACCGATACGGTTTCGGTCACATACAGCAGCCCTGAATACCGGAAAGACTATACATCTAGTTCTCTTATGATACCGGTGCTCCTCAAGCTCACCCTGTGGCCGGGGTATTTCCTGATACAAGGCTATGGCGGGGCCTATTATTCCCTCCCTTTAGAGAAGCTCAGCTATAAGGAAGGCACTCATAGCGATACCTTTACCATATCCCCATCCATCGGCTGGACAGCCGGGGGGAGTCTTGGGGTTAAGCTTGGTTTTGGGGTGTTCTATGTGGATGCCCGGGTGGGAGATGCTTTAGGGTATACGAAAATCAATGGCGACGATCGGGATGTAAGGACGTATAAGCGATTTTTTGCTTCCTATTCTGTAGGATTCGAATTCGGCTTAATTACGAGAAAGAAGCGTTAGCAGGCCCCGGCAATGGGCGTACCGTAAGCGGCTTAGAAAGGATGGGTAGGGTATGAAAAAGATCGGGAAAGCAGGACCGGTAGCTTTGTTCCTATTGATGGGTATGTTCATCAGTTGTGATCAGATAATGGATTTGGTTAATCATGAAGAAGAGTGAGTGCCATCAATTCCCAATGGAGAGGGTTCGCTCGCTTCACCGGCTCAGGGGACCACCTATCCTGCTTCCACCAGTCCTCAAGCTGTTCCTGAAGGGTTAACCATTGAGGCAGGTACAGAGGGGATACATCTTACGTGGAATACGGCATGGGATGCCGGCGGCTATTATATCTACCGTTCTACCTATGATGGAGGCTATACGAATATAGGGACCAGTATCAATACCGCCTATACGGATAGTTCCGGCTTGAGACCCTCAACCTATTATTACTACTGAGTAAGCGCCTATAATGATGCAGGGGAAAGTGAGCAATCCTCCGGTGTTTCCGCTATGACCTATCCATCGGTTCCCACCGGGGTAAGCGCAGCTGCTGGGTCATCAACCAGTGTAACGGTATCCTGGAACCCGGTGTCGGACGCAAACTTTCCTTATTACACTATATCTATCGAGCTGAGACTCCGGAAAAGCCTTATTCCTATATAGGTTCTTATTATGGTAACTCCTATACGGATTCCTGGTTGAATCCAGGAACTACCTACTACTATAAGGCAAGTGCGGTTAATGCGGGTGGGGAAGGGGAGCAATCAGACTATGCTTCCGCAAGCACCCGTGTAGGAAACGGCATTAGTGTGCAGATTCTTCCCGGACCAGCAGTAACCATAGAATCTAAGACCCTGGAAATGTGGTACATTGACCGTAAGCGGTAGTTTCCCCCTTGACGAAGCTCTCTCTTTTTTCTAGTATGAAATACCTCTTTGTCCATCTTTGGAGATGGATCATTTTTTAGTCCGTAAGGAGGACCCATGCGTCGGTATGAGCTTACCGTCATTTTTCCTTTAGAAGAAGACCAACATAAGGCCGGCAGAGAACAAGTATTGGCTGACTTGGCTGCTCAGGGAGGGGAGATCGAAAAAACCGATGAAGTCGGCGATAAGGATCTCGCCTATGAAATTAAAAAAAGAAGGCGGGGGAGGTATGTCCTCTTCACCGTCATGCTTGATCCGGTAAAAGTTGCGGTTCTTGACCGAATATTTAAACTTAATGCCCATATCCTTAAGTACCTCTTTGTAAAGATCGATGCATAAAGGAGGAATCAATGGCGGATCTAAACCATGTGGTTTTAATCGGGAGACTGACCAGAGACGCAGAACTCAAGTATACTGCCAATGGTCAGGCGGTATGCAAATTTTCCATTGCCGTGAATCGTCGTCGCAAAAACGGCGACCAATGGGTGGATGAAGCGAATTTTTTTGATATCCTTCTCTGGGGCAGGCAAGGGGAATCCCTTAACCAGTATCTGGTTAAAGGTAAACTGGTAGGGGTGGACGGAGAGCTCCGTCAGGATCGGTGGGAACAGGATGGGCAAAACCGGTCAAAAGTGGAAATTGTTGCCAATAATTTACAGCTCCTCGGCGGCGGCGGTCCTGGGAGCGTCCCGGGGGGGGCTGGTCTAAGCGGTAGTGGTTCTTATGGACCAGGTACTTACCAGGAACATAGGGGAGAGGTTTTTCCTGAACGGAGACCTCCGGTACGGGATCCTCAAGGTGGGGCATCCCATGATGGGTTTACCGATGATATTCCCTTTTGACCCATTACACGTAACCCTAAGGAGATAATCATGTCTGATGAAAAATACAATGAAACCGAGCGTCCTCCCCGGCAGGATCGGCCGGATCGGGGGGAAGTCCCTATGGAAGGCCGGGAAGGGGAAGATCGCATCCTCCGAGGCGGTAAGGGCAAGGTCTTTTTTAAGAAAAAGGTCTGTAAGTTCTGCCTCCAGAAGTTAAAGATAGAATATAAGGATGCCGATGTGCTTCGCCGGTTTATTACCGAGCGGGGAAAGATCCTGCCGCGGCGTATTACCGGTACCTGTGCAAAACACCAGCGGGCCTTGGCAGTAGCGATTAAACGGGCCCGGGTTATTGCATTGCTTCCCTTTGTAGCCGACTAGGCCGCTTCCTGGACTCATGGCTTTTCAGCGTACCCCTGAAACCCCGGTACCTGCAGGTATTCTTCAAACCAAGAAAAACCGGGTGAGCCTGGTTTTTCTTGGAGTTGCAGTGGTTCCTGTTTTGGTGAGCGCAGGCATTTCCCTGGGGGCCATCCATAGTGGATTTCCCATCTTTTTCTTTCTCGTTCCTCTGGGGTTTATGGCCTATGGGTACAATTGCCGTTCAGCATGGGCGAGCGCCCTGGTTGCAGCAGGGGGGAACGGTATATTGTTGCTGGTCTTTGCGGGTACTGCTGCATATCCCTGGTTGCATATACTCTATTTTACCGTGATGCTGGTGGTCTTTACATGGATAGTGGCTCCCCCCTTTACGGGTTCTCGTTTTTCTAAAGGGGGCGGTGTTCTATTCCGGTCAACCGCATACCGGCTCATAATCGGTGCGGTGATCGGGGCCTTGACCTGCTGGTATATTATTGATGCAACCTGGGATACCCAGGGTTTTAAGGCCCTCCTTCGATCCCAGGCGGAATTATTTCGCTCCCTGTCCATCACTTCTGCGGGATCCGATGTAGTGCAACGTTCCCTTTTGGAACAACACGCTGATCCTGAAGCCATCATTGCCCAGCTCGGTACGGTGGCCCTACGAGGCGGTGTTTTGGCTGGATGCGGGGTGGTCTTTTTCATCAATCGGCAGATAAGCCTGGTATGTGTCGAACTTATCCGACGGAGGCGGGTAAGGAGCAGTATGATCCATTTTCATACGGCTCCTTGGCTTATTTGGGTCTTGTCCCTATCCCTTTTGGGAATTTTAGTAGGGACGAGTATCGGTATAAGTCCCCTGGAGATAGGAGCTTGGAATATGGTTACTATATGCGCCATCTTGTACCTAGCTCAAGGAGGGGGTATTATGCTGTATGGTTTATCCCGGATGACCTTACCGCCCTTGATGCGGGTGGGGCTTAATATACTGCTTATCATCCTGGTATGCAGTCCCAAAATTAACCTGCTTGCCTTGGGAGGCCTGGGAATCCTGGGCATTGCAGAACATTGGGTGCCCTTTCGGGCGCCGAAATCTGACGGATCATCCTCTACTCCGGGGATGTGATCATGGCGTGTTCATGACCTGAGTCCGTGTTACTATAACAAGGAGCTTGTAGTATGAAAGTCATTTTGAACAAAGATCTCCCTATCCTGGGAGAAGAAGGGGACATAAAAGAAGTAGCTAAGGGCTATGCGCGGAATTTCCTCTTCCCCCGTTCCATTGCGCTTCCCTATACGGAACGTACCATTGCACAGTTGGAAGCCCGGCGAGGAGAAATTGAGACTCGCAAGGCAGATAAACGGAAAGATGCCGCAAGCATCAAGGAAAGATTGGAAGCCCTGGAACTGGTGATAACCATGCCTGCAGGGGCTAACGGTAAACTCTACGGCGCGGTTACCAACCAGACCGTAGCAGACGAACTCACCAAGCTGGGTTTCCAGGTTGAACGAAAACGGATCGAACTTGCGGGAAATACCTTTAAAAGTGTGGGAAACTATAAGGTTACGGTTAAACTCTATGAAAGCGCCGCTGCAGAAGTAAGCCTTACGGTGCAGGGGCAGATGCTTAAAACTGAAACCAAAGCGACTGCTTCCAGGAAGGGCGCTGCCCGCCGTCGCAAGAATGAGGAGCCTGCTCCGAACCCGGCGGTGGATGAACCTTCACAAGCCAATCCTCCGCAAGCATAGCGGTAGAGGACCGATTATCGCGATTAGCTCATGGCTCCAGGACTGAAAGATAAAATTCCCCCTCATGACAGTATGGCAGAACAGGCAACCCTGGGGGCCTTATTGTTGGATGGGGAAGCCATAGCCACGGCCATACAGTATCTGCGGCCGGATGATTTTTATGTCCATGCTAATAGTAAGGTCTATGATGCTATCCTGAATCTTTTTAATAAGGGACTCACTGCGGATATCCTTACGGTTTCTGAAGAGCTTCGTCAAAATGGTAAGCTTGAGGAAGTGGGTGGCCCTGCCTATGTAGCATCTTTAACCAATGTCGTGCCTTCCAGCGCCAACATTGAATATTATGCCCAAACCGTCCAGAGTTATTCTCTGCGACGGGCCTTGCTCCGGGTTTCCAACGAAGTAATCGCCAAAACCTTTGATACCGCTCAGGAATCCCGGAGTATTCTGGAAGAGACCCAGCAGCAAATTTTTGAGCTTACCGACAAGGGCCATACCTTTAGCTTTAGAACTACCCGAGAAATTCTTAAACAGACCATTGACGTCATTGACCGGCTCTATAAGTTAAAAAAGAACATCACCGGGGTTCCTTCAGGGTTTGACGAGCTGGATAAATTAACCGCAGGGTTTCAGGCTTCAGAACTCATCATCATCGGCGCGCGGCCTTCTATGGGGAAAACTGCCCTGGCCTTAACCATGGCCTCCCATATCGCCATTAAAAATAAAATTCCCACGGCCTTTTTTACCTTGGAGATGTCGGACCTGGCTCTGATGCTGCGGCTCATTTCCAGTGAAGCCATGATCCACGCCAATGCCATCAGAACCGGTTTTCTCACTGCCGGTGATTTTACCAATCTCCTGGAAGCGGCGAGTAATATCTATGACGCTCCCCTGTACATCGTGGACATGCCGAATATGAAGCTCCTGGATCTCCGAGCCCAGGCAAGACGATTGCGAGTGCAGCAGCAGGTGGAAATCATCTTCATCGACTATCTCACCCTGATAAGCTCTGAGAATGCACGGCTCCAGCGGCATGAACAGATAGCGGAAATTTCCCGTTCCCTGAAGAGCCTTGCCCGGGAACTGAAGATCCCCATCGTGGCCCTCTCTCAGCTCACCCGGGAAGCGGAAAAGGACAAGCCCAACCTATCGAGTATCAGGGAATCTGGTTCCATTGAGCAGGACGCGGATGTGGTTATGTTTCTGCATCGGGAACGGGATGCGGACCAGAAAGCAGATGATACGAATATGGAGGCGGGTAAGAAGACGAATCTTATCCTGGCAAAACAGCGGAATGGCCCGGTGGGTACCATTGAACTGCTCTTTATGGCAAAATACACGAAATTTGTATCCCCGATTCAGAACAATTATAATCAGGAGATATGATATTTATCATCAGAAGTCTGTGCCGATGCTTCAAGTATAGTAATTTAGAAAAGAACAGTAAGGGATAAAGAAGAAATGGCATTAACGGATCAGTATAATTTTGAGTTTTTGGAAAACCAAGCGGAACACTTGGTTTTTGATGAACTTGAACGGCAGCTTGCAGCCTTTGAAGGGGAGTTGTGCCGTTGTAATGACTGCGTGGTAGATATGGCCACTATGGCTTTGAATATGGTAAAACCTCTGTACCGCTTTTCCCTCTTAGGGACCCTCTATGCGGCTCAAGCTATGGCTGATGAAGCCTATGCAACCAGTGTACGGGAGGCAGTCTCCGTAGCTATCGAGAAAATACGGGTCAATCCTTCCCATGATTGAGGGCCTTCCACCTCGGTTTTCCCTAATGAAGCTTCTTCCCTAAGTCCCTGCTGCTTCCTGGTACGCTCCCCCAAGGAAAGGGCATTCCTTCGAATACCACCGGTGTTTCATATAACCCAAGGGTAAAGACCATCAACGGGCGGCCATATCATCTTTACATAGTGCTATATAGTGATACATAAACCATGAAATATGAGCGTTATTTAAAGTTAGATGGTCGCATCAGTGGGTGCATGGATTGCAAAAGAAAGAAACACAGGAGGATATTATGAGAACTTCAGAGATAAAAGATATTTTTGAAGAAGACAAGGCACGGTTTGCTAAGGTTCGTAGCAGGGCCAAAGCGCTGGGGGTTTTGGATATTAATTTCAGTGGTGCGGAATCCGCTGATAGCCTCGAATGTTACGAGCGTACTTTGGATATCATTGAGAAAAATAAAGAGCGTTTTGACCTGAATGCCGGAGAGGTCGAGGTATAACGGTTATGGAAGTGAGTTTCACGCTCTGGTCATTGAAGGAGGTTTTGGCAAAAATCCCTTTTGATTTTCCGGTCGAAGGGCCGGCTATATCAAGAATTGATGCTTAATTATGATAAAATGCATAAAGCCGTGAAAAATCTTTGCGAAAAAATAGCAGGAACAGGAAAGCGCATTACGTTTGGTGATATGGCACAAGAAACACTTGTTTCCGTTTCTTTTTTTAATATTTTTCCTGAAAAAAAAATCGCCCTTCAAGAGTTACTCGTAGAGGAAATGCTCAAATAGGAGGCTTCGAGGGAACGGAAGGGGGTCTTAAAGGATATGGCCGAAATTCTTGGTTTTCTCGCAGTTTGGGGCATTTTTTGGGCATAGGATTTGTCGGCTTTTGGTCAATCATGACACTCCACAACAAAGCCCCTTTTTACCTCATTCCTTATCCAATAAGAAAATAAGAATTTCTATGCGTTTATCATGGAGAAATCCTCGAATTTAATTGACTATAGTATAAATATGTTGTATGTTCCATACATAGTTATAGTATGATAACTCTTATATCGTTAGGTGTTCTGTAAGGAGGCATGTATGGATTTAAAACATCCGAAATGGGCCATCGGGGTTTTCTGCACCCTTGTGGCGTTGATGGGGTGCGAAAACATCACCGAGGAGCATTATACCGTCACGGACGAGGATTTGGCGTTGACCTTTGTCGGATCCTATGGCGTGGCGCATCCGCATACGAGCGGATCACACACCAATTACGTCGTTTTGGCGGTAGAGGCGGGGGATTATACGAAGGGAACCTACACCCTTAGCCAAACCGCCGTAATCCCCACGCCGGTTCTGTCCGAAGGCGGCAGGGTAAGCCTGATAAAAATTGCGGCTCCCACAGGGGGGGGGGGGGGGGGTACCGCCTTATGCTTAACCGTTAAAGAAGGGGAAACATCCGTTCTGGAAGAAGAGACCGTAACCTTTACCGAGGCCGGAATAGCGGCTCCGGAGGTGTTATACGGCGAAAAACCCATGAAGTTCAGTGAATTCTTTCACGATGTTACGGCAAATATCACCGCCATCCGCCCTTCAACCACAGCTTTTGCTAAAACAGCCGCCGTTGCAGCCCCAGAACTGTTTATCACCGACGGCACACGCTCCGGGACCCCTGCCCCTAGTTGGACAGATGCGGACTCACAGGCCAAAGTTGACGCCATAAGCAGCGCCACCTACGGCGACACCGCGCATTTTTTCCCCACAGGAAACATTACCTTCGAAGGTACGCCGACAGATAAAACTAACGCGGACGGCAAAGCTACGGGCATCAAAGCCGTGGAAGTGGGGGTGGACTTTGATCTGTACGCCAATGCGGATCTCCTGAGGCAGGCCAGCAAGGCCGTGGTGACATCAACGGAGGTTCTGGCGCAGGTGGACGCCATTGCACAATGGAAAGCGGCCACCGCAGTTTACAAGGTAAAATACCTGCAACCCGACGCTTCCTGGGGCAGGCGGGACGACCACGCCCTCAATGATGTTGCCGCCTCCTGGCCAAAAGCCATTGGCGGCACGGGCGGCGCAACGGTAAACGTAACCTACGGCGGCAACTGGGCGGACAAGGTCATTGCCGTGGACTTTGCGCCCCTGCCGTCGGGCCTGGACAGCGCCGGCATTTGGAACACCTACTTTGAACAGTTGTACGCCGGTTATGTCGAAGATCTGCAAACGGGGCATAAGGAACCCCTGGTCTGGCTGCAGAACCTGTTCTCCCACCGGGGGCACACCAACCTTGAAGCCGCGATCAAGCGCTCCGGCTTTTCCCGCTTTGACAGCTTGTCCTCCGAGGGCAATATGCGGCTGGTGATCTTTGCCAAGGGCTATAAGGACATTATTATCGAAAGTGTTGGCGTGGTTGCGGACGGCGCCAGCCTCCCGTCTATCGAACAAGGCTCTGCCTTCTATGTGTCGGACGCAGACAAGAAGTTACTGAACTCCACGGGCGCTGAGCTTGAGGAGGGCAACGTTTTGCACGTCGGCAATTTGAGCACGGCGGCGTTGGAGGATTTTGCCTCGAAGGGTGGCGTTATTCAAAAAGGAGTCGCGGATATCGACAGCGCAACAACTTATGAGCTTGCGCTGGAGGGAGAGGGCGAAATAGCCATTACGATCAAGGACGGCTTCTTTACCGGAGCTTTCCAGGGTTCCTATACGCTTAAAATACCCTCAACGATACCGCCGGACACGTCAGTTACCTTTGCGGTGAACCGCATCATCGAGCGCCCCAAACTGAAGCAGGGCGATACTGGTACAGCGGCTGACGCAGACACTGCTACGGCCCCTATCGAAGTGACCAAAGCTGGCGGCAATATCACCATTCAGAATGAGGATTTCGCAAAAGCTGTTGTAACGTCGGGCCGCACTGTCAGTTCGATAATGGAAAACACGGATGGCGCAACGGCCATAACAGGGGTGATAAAGCAGGATGAGACCAGCAAGGAGTACTTCATCGATCCCTCCGCTTTAACAGCCAACAACACAGTCTACAAGCTCACGATTGTTACAGCCAACTTTGTAAGGGAAGATACCGGTAATACGCCGCTTTACGTTAATCTTAACTCGGTAGTGTACTACATCAAGGTTACGGGATAGCAGCGTAAGCGCCGCGGCAATCAGCCGTACACGGGCAAGGGCGGCCCGGCCTACAGGCCGGGCCGCCCTTTTTCTATACAAGGTGATCGGGACAATAGTACAGGGCTTCCGTACCGCCATACCGGGAGCCCCTATTTGAATACGCTTACTCCGTATACAAGCACGGAAACCCCGTATGCACCTACGGAACGCCCATGTTCACGAATTATACGGGGGATCTTCGAGTACCCTAGGATCTGGTCTCGGAACTTCCCTTGAGGGCCTCCCTCTCGCCTTTTATCATGCTTTTATGTATACTACTTGTACCTATCTAAGGAGAAGTCAGTATGTCGGAACCATTAGCCGAGTATCAAGGAAAAGCAACTATGGAGAAAATCACGTCCCTCGCCAAGCGGCGAGGCTTCGTGTTTCAATCATCAGAAATTTACGGAGGCCAGAGCGGCGCTTGGGATTACGGGCCCCTGGGAATCGAGCTCAAAAATCGCATTGCCCAGTATTGGTGGAAGGAGATGACCCAACTCCACGACTCCATTGTGGGGTTGGACGCGGCCATCTTGATGCACCCTCGGGTCTGGGAGGCTTCAGGGCATGTGGAGAATTTCACCGATCCCTTGGTGGACTGTAAACAGTGCAAGACGCGGTTTCGGGCGGACCAGATCCCCGAAGCGAATCTAGCCGGGAAAACATGCCCCGAATGCGGGGGGGAGCTTACGGATACCCGTAAGTTCAACCTCATGTTCAAAACCCACATCGGTCCCGTGGAAGATGGGGCCAATACCATCTACCTGCGCCCTGAAACTGCCCAGGGAATCTACGTCAACTACAAGAACATCATCCAATCCAACCGCATGAAGATCCCCTTCGGCATCGCCCAGATCGGCAAAGCCTTCAGGAACGAGATCGTTACCAAGAATTTCATCTTCCGCACCTGCGAATTCGAGCAGATGGAGATGCAGTACTTTGTCAGACCCGGTACGGACGAGGAATGGTTTAACGAATGGAGAAAACGGCGCTGGGCCTATTACGAGAAGATCGGCATCCAGATGGATCACCTCCGCTGGCACCGGCACGGCCCGGGTGAACTGGCCCATTATGCCAAAGACGCCTATGACATCGAGTACCTCTTCCCTATGGGTTGGAAGGAACTGGAGGGGATCCATAACCGGTCCGACTACGATCTTACCCGGCATACCGAATATTCAGGTAAGGATTTACAGTACATCGATCAGGACAATCCCGGCGAAGGAACCCCCCGGTTTACCCCTTTCATCATCGAGACCTCTGCGGGGCTTACCCGGACCCTCCTCATGGTGCTCTGCGACGCCTATGACGAGGAAAAGGTAACTGATACGGGTAATGGGGGTACTGATGGAACCGGTGATGACCTGCGGACCGTGCTCCGGTTCCACCCCGCTCTGGCGCCGGTTACCGTGGCGGTCTTGCCGCTGATGAAGAAGGACGGTCTTGCAGAACTGGCCCAGGATATACGGAATGAACTCAAAGAGGACTTTGCCACGGACTACGATCAGGGGGGGGCCATAGGCCGGCGGTATCGGCGGCAGGACGAGGCAGGAACCCCCTTCTGTATTACCGTAGATTATGAGTCTAAGGATAATGGTACGGTTACCCTCCGTTTCCGGGATTCTATGGAACAGGTCAGGCTAAACCGTAGCGCCTTAGCGGAACGGCTCCGCAGCGAAATCAAGGGCTATACCCGCCAGCGGGCTTAATGCCCCTGTATGGCAGGGGTGATAAGCAATCGAAACGCCCCTTGCCTCAAGCCCTTGCCGCTTTGGAATTAAGCCCACAATAGCGGTAAGAACGCTTCCCATGAAATAGAAACGAAAGGACGTACGCCGCAGGTGTTGAGGTATATGCTGTTTTGTACTATAGTAAAAGCCTATGGCTGCACCTTCCTTAATCCGTAACTTTTGTATCATCGCCCACATTGATCATGGCAAATCAACCCTGGCGGACAGGCTCATTCAGAAGGGCCACCTGGTGGAAGACCGGAATTTTCAGGACCAGATTCTCGATACAATGGATATTGAACGGGAGCGGGGGATAACCATCAAGAGCCAGGCCGTTACCATTCCCTACACCGCAAAGGATGGCCGGGAATACGAGCTTAACCTGGTGGATACCCCGGGGCATGTGGATTTTACCTACGAGGTTTCCCGGGCCATCAATTCCTGTGAGGGGGCCTTGCTTTTGGTGGATGCGACCCAGGGAGTGCAGGCCCAAACCTTGTCCAACCTGTACCTTGCCCTGGAGCATAACCTGGAGATTGTCCCGGTGATCAACAAGATCGATATGGCTGCTGCGGATATTCCCGCAGTTAAACAGCAGATCGAGAAAGACCTGGGGCTGGACGCTGCTTCGGCCCTCCTGGTTTCCGCCCGGCAAGGAACCGGAGTGGATGCCCTGTTTGAGGCTATTATCCAGCGGATTCCTCCGCCGCAAGGCAGCGCCGAAGCCCCCCTACGGGCCCTCATTTTTGACTGCCACTACGACCCCTATCGGGGGGTGGTGGTGCATATCCGCATCTTTGACGGCAGGATACGGCGGGGCATGAAGATCCGGTTTATGTCCAAAGGCGCAGAATATGAGATCGAGACCCTGGGGGTCTTCAAACTGGCTCTGGTGGAGAGAACGGAACTGAGCGCCGGGAGTGTGGGCTATATCATCGCGGGGATCAAAACCGTCGGGGATGTGCGGGTGGGCGATACCTTGACCGCCGTGGAAAATCCCTGTACGGTTCCGCTACCGGGTTTCCGGGAAGTGAAGCCCGTGGTGTTCTCCTCTATATATCCCTTGGACTCCAATGACTACGAGGAATTGAAATCCAGCTTGGAAAAGCTCAAGCTCAACGATGCATCCCTGGTGTATGAAAAGGACGCTTCCGCTGCCTTGGGTTTTGGTTTCCGCTGCGGTTTTTTAGGACTCCTGCACTTGGAAGTGATCCAGGAACGGCTGGAGCGGGAATTCAACCAGTCGGTGATTTTTACCGCGCCATCGGTGCAGTACCGGGTACACCTTCGCACCGGGGAAGAGGTCTTGGTGGATAACCCCATGGAGTACCCTGCGGAGGGCCTCATCGAAGCTGCGGAGGAGCCCTATATCCGGGCCTCCATCATCACCCCGGGGACGTTCCTGGGGAACATCATGACCTTGTGTATGGAGAAGCGGGGGGTCCAGACCACCATGACCTATCTGGACGAAAAGCGGGTAGAACTCATCTACGACATGCCCCTTGCGGAGGTCCTCTTCGATTTTTACGACCGCCTGAAAAGCATCAGCCGGGGCTACGCGTCCTTTGATTACGACATCACTGATTACAAGCCTACGGCCTTGGTTAAACTGGATATTCTCCTCAATGGTAAGGCAGTGGACGCCCTCTCCCAACTGGTGTTTCGGGACCGGGCTTACGAGCGGGCCCGGCTGGTGTGCGAGCGATTGCGGGATGAGATACCACGGCAGCAGTTCAAGATCCCCATTCAAGGGGCCATTGGGAGCCAGATCATCGCTCGGGAGACGGTCAACGCCCTGCGTAAGGATGTGTTGGCCAAGTGTTACGGCGGGGACATCACCCGTAAACGGAAGCTCCTAGAAAAGCAGAAAGAGGGAAAGAAGCGGATGAAACTGGTGGGGGATGTGGAATTGCCCCAGAGTGCGTTCCTCGCGGTCCTGAAAACCAAAGAACCCTAAGAGAAGGCCGGGGTGAGCGCGGAAAGGGCCTCTGGAGGGGCATCCCGTGGGTTACCGAACCGCACTCATCTTACCCCTCAAGGGCTAGGGAGGCTAGGATAAAGGAGCCCACCCCCAAGACGAAGAGCGTAAGGCTATTGATGAAGGCATCAAGAAGCCCCGATTCCCCAACAAGGCCCGATACGCGGCAGGAGACTACTTCTACGCATCAGGGCTTACCGGAGCCTCAAAAACCACCCGGCCCTGCTGTATGGTCATAAGCACTTTCCCCGTACAAACCAAACCGGTAACCGGTGAGTTCTTCCCCCGGGATCTGAACCGGCTCATGGTTACCCGCCAGACCGCCTCCGTATCCACCACCATGAGATCCCCCCGGAACTCAGGCGCAATGCGGCCCCGGTCAGTAAGCCCCAGGATGCGGGCTGGGGAGGCGCTCATAAGGGAAGAAAGCCCGGAGAGGCTAAGCCTACCCTTGGAGACTAGTTCCGTATGGCAGAGGGCAAAACTGGTCTCCAGACCGGTAAAGCCCGGCGCGCCTTGGACCTTGTCCGCTTCGGTATGCGGGGCATGATCCGTAGCAATGGCGTCAATAGTTCCGTCCAAGATCCCCTGGATCAGGGCTTGCCGATCCGCTTCGGTTCTCAAGGGGGGATTCACCCGGCCCCAAGTGGCATCCCCCAAGGTATGGGCGGCCTCTTGGGTGAGGCACAGGTGATGAGGGCTTGCCTCCGCGGTAAGGGTCAGGGCTGGTTCTTGTTGAGCCTTGACCTTCCTTATGAGGTCCACCGATTCCTTGGTGGATACATGGGCAATATGCACATGCCCGTGGGTCTGCCTGCCTAGTGCTATGACCCGCCGGGTAGCATGGTTCTCTTCAATACGACTCCAGCATTCCCGGGGTTTTCCTGCGGCCTTTGCCGCATCCGCTTCAGGACCCCCTGCATCACAGTGGCAGGATACGGGGATTCCTAGGCGACGGGCCGCTTGTAAGGCTCGGTACAGGAGTTCATCTGAAACTACATCCTTACCGTCTTCAGAAAGCATACGAATCCACGGTGCGGTCTCGTGCAAGGGCCCTTCAAGGAAGCGTATATCCGAAAGAACCCTGCCCTCCATGCCCTGGGTTAGGGCCAGGACCGGGTACAGATCCATAAGGCCCAGCGCATCGGAGCGTTCTTTGAGGGCCTGGGCTTTGGCAAGGGTATCAATGACCGGATTGGTATTGGCCATGCAAACTACGGTCCCATAGCCTCCGGCCACTGCCGCCAGAGATGCAGACTCTAAGGTCTCTTTTTCAGGGTATCCCGGATCCCGGAAATGGGCATGGAGGTCTACCAAGGCAGGCATGAGGACCAAGCTTCCCCCGCCCTGAATGGTCGTGTCCCTAGGGAACCGGGTTTCAGGCAACAGGGCGCCCTGAGGGAATACGTCAAGGATGCTCCCCGTTTCGATCAAGACCGAACCGGGCATATCCAGGGTTTCATCCACCAGACGGAAGTCCCTCAATAAAACCCTTGGGCCCGGGCTCACCGGAAGTCCACGGCAGATCGGATTTCATCACAGTATTCACAGCGATAGGTTCGTAAGTCAGGGTTTTCCAAGTAAAAGATATGGGGGATGTAGGTTTCCGTGGAGGTAATACACCGGGGATTTTTACAGAGCAGCACATTTTCCACTCGCTCCGGGAGGAACAGTTTGATTTTCTCGTTGACCCGTTCATTTTTGATGATATTCACCGTGATGTGGGGGTCAATGAGGCCCAGCACGTCAAAGTTAATGGCAATGGGCGTATTAATTTTAATGATGTCCTTTCGGCCCATTCGAAAGGAGTTGGCATTCACCACAAATGCCACGGTATGGGGAGTTTTATCGAGGCCAAGCCAATTGAAAATCCTGATACCCTGCCCCGCCTTAATATGATCGATGACGATCCCGTTCTTTATCTGCGCTAACATGACGTATTCCTCCTAAGACTACACTGCTTGGCAGGTCCCGTTACCCTCAAAAGGCGCTCTAAGGTTTCTGCCCTTCGATACCCATTGACTAAAAGTCTGATCTTTTGTATACATAAAATTCACAGGTTTGTGCTGCGGATCGGTAAACTGGTCAGCCTGAACCGTTGCCATGTTTTTAAAGCAGTTCTTGCCAAACCAGGGTTTGCCAAGACTCTAGTATGTATACAGCTAATCGGATTCCCTTGTATAGAGGGGAACCCATGAGGAGGACCTCCATGAGTGCCAGCATTAGGCTCAAAAAATTCGGAACCAAGAAACGGCCCTATTACCGCATAGTGGTTATGGATAAACATGCTCCCCGGGACGGGAAAGCTATTGAAGAACTGGGGTATTACCATCCCATTGAAAAGGAAGACCAGCAGATCCGGGTCAACGATGAACGGGTAAAACTATGGCTTCAGCAGGGAGCCACCATAAGCGACACGGTTCATAAAATCCTAAACAAAAAGCGCGTCTGCTTATAATGGTGATGGGTCAGACTCAGGTAAGATTTATAGGAAAGCGTAAGCCCTGATACACGAAAGGGAAGGTGGAAAGGTGGAAAAAGATCTGGTTGAATATATCGTAAAGTCTCTGGTGGATGATCCTTCGTCGGTATCGGTCAGTGTTGTGGAGGGAGAAAAATCTACCATATTGGAACTTAAAGTTGCCCCTGATGATATTGGCAAGGTTATTGGTAAACATGGCCGTATTGCCAAGTCTATTAGGACCGTCTTGCAAGCAGCAACGGCAAAAGGAGGGAAGCACACGGTTCTTGAAATATTGGACTGAGGGGAAGTGTCTTAGGTCCAATGGTCATTGAGGGGATGAACAAGATGACTGAACAGTTTGTAGTGGGCATCATCGGCGCTCCCTTTGGGCTCAAAGGCCATGTCAAGGTGCAGTCCTGCTCCGGTGAGTATGAGCACCTCAAGCATCTTGATACCCTGCTCTTTCGGTGTAGGGATCGTGAAGGGATCTTGGAATTGGAAGAAACCGTACCAGTTACCCGGGGTTTGGGAATGAAATTCAAGGGGATTGATACCCCGGAACAGGCCCAGAACCTCACCGGGGGGGAACTCATCACTGACCGGTCCCATGCAGCGCCTCTTAAAAAAGATGAATTTTATATAGAAGACCTTCGAGGCCTGGAAGTGTGGGGAAATGGGCTTGTCTTGGGTCATATCAGGGATGTTCTTGAAGGCGGAGGGGGCTATCTCATTGAACTCTGCCTTACTTCTGGGGAATTAAAGCTGGTCCCCTTTAGAAAGGAATTCTTCGGGGATATATGCCTTGAAAGGGGCACGGCGATCCTATTGGAGCCGTGGATCCTCGCATGACCTATACGGTACTTTCCCTGTTTCCAGAACTGATCGATGCTTTTTTTACCCTATCTATTCTAGGAAAGGCGGTAAACCAGGGGCTCCTGAGGTACCGTTCCGTGAATATCCGGGACTTTGCGTTGGATAAGCACAAAACCTGTGATGACGCCCCTTATGGAGGGGGTGCGGGGATGCTTATGATGGCCGAGCCCGTGGGACGGGCATTGGCATCTTTAGGGGTACCTAACCGTCTGGATCCGCCGGTAGCCGCGGCGAAGACCTATCAGCCCAAACCGCGGGTGATTTACCTTTCCCCTGCAGGACGGCCTTTTACCCAAGAGAAAGCAAAAAGCCTGGCCGAGGAAAGGGAACTTATCCTCCTATGCGGACGGTATGAGGGATTGGATCAGCGTATCATTGACGCGTATGTGGACGAGGAGATTTCCCTTGGGGATTACGTGCTTTCCTCGGGAGAAGTGGCGGCCCTGGTGCTCATTGATGCTACCTACCGTTTGCTCGAAGCGGTGATCACTCCGGCATCCCTGGAAGAAGAGAGCTTTTCCGGCGGTTTATTGGAGTATCCCCAGTATACGAGGCCAGAGCGCTATGGTATGCTTAAGGTGCCGGAGGTATTACTTTCAGGGCACCATGAAAATATACGGCGCTGGCGCCTTCGGAAACGAATTGAAAAAACCCTCGCCCTCCGACCGGATCTTATCCAGCAGGGTGAGGAAGCGGGCCTGTTTGACAGGGAAACCCGTACCATTATAGCAGAACTACGGAATAGCGGTGCAGGATAAAGGCTGCTATTCCAAGGGGGAGAAATGAGTGAAATAAAGGCAGGTATCAAAGAAATTGTAGCCTCCCAAATGAAAAACGAACTGGACCAATTCAAGGTAGGAGATACGGTAAAAGTCCATTTTAAGATCGTTGAAGGCAAAAACGAGCGGATTCAGGTATATGAGGGCCTGGTAATCGCCATCAAGAATGCCCAACTGAGTAAAACCTTTACGGTACGGAAGAACTCCTATGGGGTTGGGGTTGAACGGGTGTTTCCCCTGCATTCCCCCCGGATCGCCCGGGTTGAACTTATCCGCCCTGGCAAGGTCCGCCGGGCAAAGCTCTATTATATCAGGAGTAAAATCGGTAAGGCCGCCAAAATCAAGGAGCTTATTATCAAGAAAAAGAAGCAGCCCAAGGTGCTTGCAGAAGCCCCTCAAGGCTGAGCCGTTTAGCTGGGGGAGATGGTCCTCCTATAGGCATCTTCCTGGTAACTTATCGGGGAAGGCGGACAGTGAATAAGTTCCACAGAGGCCGGAAAGGTGAAGCCAGGGCTGCTGCGTTTTTGGAAGATGCAGGAATGCGCATCATCGCCCGGAATGTGCGTTCCCGTGTCGGTGAGATCGATCTGATTGCCCTGGATGGGGAGACCATTGTATTCATTGAAGTTAAGACCTGGTCTGTGTATCCTTTTGAGGAGTTGTACTACGGAATTGATGAGAAAAAACAACGCCGTATCATTGAAACTGCTAAGTATTTCCTTTTTTCCCATCGAAAATATAGTGGTATGGCGGTTCGTTTTGATGTTATATTTATTGGACCGGAACGTATTACCCATCTTGTATCGGCCTTTATGGAGTGTACATGATCATAGTTCAGAGAGAGGTTCAAGGGGATCATCATCGAGAGCTTACTGAATTAGAATCATTGAAGCTCAAGATTAACGATCAAAGGTATCTGTATGAGGCAATTAATTGTTTGGCTATGCTATTGAGTAATGAGATTCTTGATATATTCCAAGGAGGAATAAGCCATGAGTGGGAGGGGAGCAAGGCGCAGAGGGTATCATCGTCGGGAGCGGAGTGATACGAGGCCGGATTATACCAAATCAAGTAAAAAGACAGCAGAAAATCCCCGGTACGAGCGGCTCCGATGGACTCCTCCGGTAGTGGCTATTGATCCCCTTCCTGTACTGAATTGTCCCTATTGCGGTAAACCTATTAAGGATCTGGCTACTGCTATAGCCGATAGACATACAGATACACCGGTTCATTTTGATTGTATCATCGCCACTATTGCCGAGAGCGAAACCTTGAAAAAGGAGGAGGCCATTGCCTATATTGGCGGCGGTTGTTTTGGCATTCTTACATTTACCGGGTCTCAGAATAACCTGCGGTTTACCATTAAAAAAGTAGTAGAATGGGAGGATAGGGAACATCGAGCAGAATGGCGGAAAACGATGAGCGAACGGTATTCTACGACATAATGAGCGATACAGGTAAGTCCAATCTCGAAGATCAAGATACCTCCACTACCCTTCCGATAGGACCATCCTCCGGTACAAGTCCCGTGGTGGTGCCCACCATGGAGGTTCCTGCTTTTGTACCCAGCATAGAAGCTTCGCTCACAACACCGGAAGAGTTCCTATCATACCCGTACATTCAGGAACACTATGGGCTCCTGCAAGCCTTGGGGGTCTGCCGGTACCTGGACCAGCTGAAACGAGAACTGGATACCTATAAAAACCTCTTTGCCGGTGCCGTAACTATTTTTCAACATACCTCTATAGATGCTATGTTGGACACCGCGGTCTCTCATCTCGCTACCCGTATCTTGCTCTCTTTTGTGGTGTTTCTGTGGAAGCCTTTCCAAAATAAAAATGAGATACGCATCAGAGGGTATGAGGGCCATAAACCGACGAATATAGGGCTCGCTATTGAAAACTTGGTCCTTTTTGAGGTCTTTTTTCAACAGCATCCTGAACCCCTGACCTATAGGGATCTTCTGAAACAGATGGGCTATAATACCGCGACCCGTGCCTTACGAGAGATAGAACCGGAACTGATAATCCCCATTCGGGGACCCTACGGTTTTTATGGGCTGATCCTGGTGGGCCGTAAACTCCAGGGGGAGCCGTTTCAGTCGGAGGAGATGGCCTTTATTCGGGACCTCATGTTCTTTGTTTCCCTGGCGCTCCAGAATCACCTGCATTATGATCATTCCCTCCAGGATGTAAAAACCGGCCTCTATAATTACGGTTTTTTTATGACCCGGCTTGAAGAAGAAATATCCCGGGTCAGGCGTAATAATTATGCCTCTTCGGTTATGGTGATTGACGTGGATTTTTTTAAGTCCTTTAATGATACCTATGGTCATATAGCAGGAGACCGGGTGCTGGAACATATCGCCTTTCTCATTAAAGGGGGAGTACGCCTTGAGGATGTGCCTGCCCGTTTTGGGGGAGAGGAATTCACCGTGTTGTTACCGGATACCAATGGAGAATCAGCATGGCATGTGGCGGAACGGTTGCGTCTTGCTATTGCTCAATTAAAGGTTCCCTGGGAAATACCCCTCCCGCGCATTACCATGAGTCTTGGTATTTTCACCTTTGATAGCCAGACGGATATTATGGCTAGTGAAATTCTTAACCGTGCGGATAAAGCCCTCTATGCGTCAAAAAGCCGCGGTAGAAACTGTACCACGATATGGGAACCAGGGCTTGAATTTGGAATGTACCGATAGGGCATTCCAGGAAAACATGATACAGGAAGTGCCTATGATTGGAATCATTGGAGCTATGGAAGATGAAATTATGCTGCTTCGCTCGGCTCTAACCCATCAGCAAGTCAAAACTATGGGAGGGTTTACCTTTTTTGCAGGGAAACTCGAAGGGAAACCGGTGGTCTTATTGCGATCCGGAGTGGGTAAGGTCAACACCGCGATAGGGTGTGCCTTGCTCATTACCACCTATCAACCGGATATAGTCATCAACACCGGCTCTGCCGGAGGTATCGATCCTCTGCTCAAGTTCGGAGACGCCATTATTTCCGATGGCTTGGTGTACCATGACGTGGATGTTACTGCCTTTAATTACGCTCCTGGCCAGCTTCCCGGTATGCCTGCGGTATTTCCAGTTCCTGAGGACCTGATCAATCGGGCAGAACAGGCTGTGAAAGCGTTGAAACAGGAGCGTAAACTTCCCTTGGGGTTTAACCATGTCCGGGGCCTTATTGGGTCAGGAGACGTCTTTATGCACGAACCGGATCGTATTGCGGCGGTACAGACCCTATTCCCCGATATGAAGGCAGTGGAAATGGAAGGAGCCGCAGTGGCTCATAGTTGTTTCTTGTTCAAGGTCCCTGCCCTGATCATCCGTGCCCTGTCGGATATTGCAGGGACTGAATCGCCCCTTACCTTCACGGAATTTCTCCCGGTTGCATCTAAACATTCCGCAGAAATCGTCCTGCGTATCATCCGCAATACCTGAAAGGGTATGGCCTATCACGGTACTATGGAGGGGTATACAAAAAGCCCCTCCATCCCTGGTCAGCAGTGTTTAGTATCCCCGATAATAATGCCGGGGGGATCCCTTACGAGGAGGCGGATAAGAAAAAGTGGGTCTTACCTGAGAAAACCACTGTTCCGACGGAACTAAATCGTATACTTTAGTATTGATGGTGAGTTTCGTAGCCCTCAAAAACCGAAATTCCCCGCTATGGGACGCCTGGGAATAGCCCTCAAGGGTTACCGTGGCCCCTTCCGTGAGGCCCTCAATGAAGCCGATAAATCGATCAATTCCCCGGACATAGTACCGTATATCCGTATCTTGCAGGGCGATCATGCCATCAAGGACCGCGAGTTTTCCGGTAACCTTGATGGTTTCTGGCAGGGCAGCCTGCCGCCAGGGATCAGGGCCTCCCCAAGGATTCCGATGCTGGGTAAAAAGTAGCCCTGCGACTGCTCCGAGCAGCAGGATACAAAAAATGCTTCTTTTCATATAAACTCCTTACAAAGATATATGCAAAATCCGTGCCAAAATAAGGTCATGCTGGAGGAGATGAGGGTTTTCTCGCTATATTCAAGGAATACCAGAAAATAGAGCGCACTATATCAGGAAAAAACAGGGGATCCTATTGACCTATTCCCCTTCCTGCCTGATCCCCAGACTTATAATGGGTAAAATTTTCCCACCTGGGTAAAATGTGCATGGGTATACACCGGTAAGACGAAGCGGAGCGCGCGCATAAGCCCCTTCAGAGGCTTTCTGCATACCCTACCCATGTCTCCCGGTAAGCCTCTAGTTCGGGTATGTCGATTTTCAAGACTTCCTGATAGGCTATGTCAAAATCCGCAGAGAGGTCCGGTAGTTTTTTACCGGTCAAAGCCATCTTAACGGTCATGGCTGCCCCTAAGGCAGTAGCTTCCGCAATATCCGTGAGGAAAACCCGGTTGTTCGGGAGGGCCGCCGCAAGGAGGGCGTGGTAGGCTGTATCTTTCCTAAACCCCCCTTCGGTAACAATGCTGGTTCCGGGGACCAGGCCGGTCCGTTCCAAGGCGGTGAGGGTCTGCATGACCAGGGATATACCCAAGAGGGCGATTCCCTGGTCATAGCGTTTAAACACTCCAGGGATCTGCCTTCCCTGGGCAATAGCGGTAAAGGGATAGGTCTGCCCATCCTCAATGACCCGGGGTATGGACCGAGGGAACTGGCCTGAACCAGGGGTAAGCTCCGGCATGAGGAAGGCCCTTTTTTCGGCGAGAAGGGAACGGTACTGGGCTACCTCAAAGGGAGGCAGATCCTGCCGTCCATGTATATCCTTAAGGAGGCGGGACCAGGTTTCAAATTCCTGGCCTCCCAGGAAGATCGCGGTTTTGACCGGGGTTCCAAAGGCAGAAATATTGAAGAACACCACCTTCCCAAGCTCTTCTGGGGCGAATCCATAGACCGGTACGGGATTCATAATAACACACCAGGTCCCGGTGGAATTGAGGACAAACCTCCCTTCCCCGTGCTTGGCAAAATGGGGGAGCAGGGAAGCATTGGAGTCGTGGATACCCAGGGTAAGGATTACCTCCTGCGGGAGCCCGGTTTTCCGGGCAAATATCGGGCTCAGGGTTCCCAGCACATCCCAGGGGGCCCTCAGTTGATTCGCCATGAGGGGCGCTACCCCCAGGCCCTGGGCCACTGAAGAAAGGCACCCATGCAGGTGATCCCAGAGGTAGCTATGACACCCCATATAGGTTCCCTCTGCCCCGGTTTTACCTGAAAACCGGTACCCCCAGTATTGGGGATAGAACAGGACCTGGACCGTCTGTTTGAAACCTGCTGGATACTGTTCCTGGGCAAACAAGATCCCCTTGCCGGTATTGATAAGGGCTTTGAACCCAGGAGTACCGGTCTCTTCCTGGAGCGCCTCTGGGGACCCAAACCGGGCATAGAAACGTTCATGAAAGGCATCCCCTGGTTCATGGGTGTAGTACACGCAGGGCATTGAAGGGGTACCGTCTTCTCTCACTCCCACGAAGGTAGCCCCATGGGTACTCACGACCATTCCCTTAATCGGATAGCGCCGGGCATATCGGGCGATTTGTTCGGTGAACCACGCTTCCATAGCCGTAAGATCATGGGTTTCCAATCCATCCCTAAGGAGCGGCGGAAAATTCCGGTACTGGGCATCCATCGGCCTGAGGGCATCATCATAGACCGCCACTTTTTTATTGGTCATCCCGATATCGATCACGGCGATAGCATATTCCACTGCACCCCTCCTTACGCTCTAGTGTAACATCACCTGACCGCCGGTAACCGGGACCGCCTGACCGGTTTCATACTCCTGCTCTATAATATAGTAGATGGCCCGCATCACATCCGGGCCGGTACAGCCCCGTTTCATGGGGACCTTGGCTTCATAATAGGCCTTGACATCCGCAATATGCCTGGCCCCAGGTACCTTGCCGGATCGCAAATACTGTACGAAAAGGCCCTTTTCCGGGTCAGACCAGAGGGGGCCATCAAAGAAATTACCCGGACAGATGGCATTGACCTTGATGTTATAGTCCACCAGTTCCAGGGCAAAGCTCTGAATCAAGCCGATGCCACCGAATTTTCCCCCTGCATAGGCGCCGTTTTTATTTGACCCTTTAAGACCGGACTTGGAATTGATCTGGATGAGGTCGGTCTTCCAGTGAGGGGCGGTCCGGTGCTGCTCCCGGAACAATAAACCCGCGTGTTTCGCTATGAGAAAGAAGCCGGTATAGTTAATATCCGTAACAAAGGTAAAGTCTTGCAAGCTCTGGTACAGAACACTTCCGGCCTTGAGCACCCCTGCATTGCTGATGCAAATATCCAGGCCTCCTGCGGTTGTTACCAGGGTCTTAAACAGGGCCTCCACCGAGGCTTCATCCGCTACATTCACTGCCAAGGGGATTCCCGCAGTCCGTTTTTCCTTGGCATTGATATCCACCGCCAGGGTCTGTGCACCCTCCAGGTTGCGATCCGCGATAAACACCAGGGCTCCTGAAGCAGCGAGACTGCGCACGATGATTTCTCCAATACCTTGCGCCCCGCCAGTTACCAGGACAATCTTGTTTTTCACCACTTCGGCCCGATGAGCCGCGTTGAAACCAAGCCGGGGAGGGGGGGGAGTCTCCGTTAAAAGGGCATCGTTTTTTGACTCCATCCGTGCTTTAACCGTATCAAAGTCCCGGTCTATCCAATACATGCCCAAAACCGCATCCGCTTCTTTTACCACCACACAGGACGGGACCTTTTTGCTCCTTTCGGTCCGGCTCGCGGCTTCCACGCCTGCAGGGGCCCGGTCGAATTCCCAGGCAGTATAGGCATCCTGTAAGATCTTGGCCGCATACTCCGTATCCACCGAGTGGGAATCATACCGTGCAGGGGCAATATCCAAGATCAGCGCCTCCGAGGGTATCTGGGTTTCTCCTGGAGGGCTTTGCATAAGCACCCAGGGGTATCTTCCGGTATGGAGATAAAGCCCGCGGATAAGCGGGGCCATAGCGGTAGGATCCGCCGGTCTTCGTTCAGTCTTTTCCATATACAATCCTCCCATGTACTAGGTTCTCTGCTATGTGTAATGCGGATGCTTCAGGGTGATGGAGATCCAGGGCTCTTCCAGCAGCCGCGTAGGTCTTAAGTCGTGATGCCAAGGACTCTCCAGCCAGGGGATTTTCCGGGGAAAAGAGGCCCCACCGGGGATCCACTGAGCCAAGCCGTTCATGGGCAATGAGGGCCCAAGTGGTATCCACCAAGTGATGGAATGGAGGGCTGACCACTTCGGGGCAGGTAAAGGATTGACGGGAACCGTTGATATCCACCCCGGAAATTTCCATGAAACCCCAGGCAGTACATAAATCCCGAACCCGCCGAAGTTGCTCCGGGGTATTCCGGGGAGGCATATAGCTAATCCCCTGATACCCCATACAGGCTAATACCTCAAAGAGGGCTTCCAGATAGGAATCCTCGAAGGCTTCTGCTTGTTTGTCTCCTGTAGGGGAGTCGCCCACATCCCCCAGATAGGCATACGCGGGAATCGCCCCAATGGAACGGGCAAAGTCCACCACGATTTGAGCAGGGATACATTCTTGTTCCTGGGGCTGTATAAAGATCCGGGGAAGCAAGGTGGATTTGAGCACCCCCAAGAGATCATAGCGGTAATGGGGATTTGCAGGATCTGCCAGGAACCCCTGGATTTTTGGCCCCGGTACCACCCCTAAGGTGGTCTTAATGCCCTGCACTAAGCCGGGGCCTTTCCCGTAGCGTTGCAGGATCTTACCGGCCACTGCCGCCAAAAGATGCCGTTCCGTGATGGTTCCTCCCGCAGCATATTGGGATTGCTCCAGAATATCCTGGGTAAAATCAAGTTCCTCAAAGCCTTGTTCTGTAAGCAGGGTATTGGCGGCTTCGGTCATGGTCTGGGTCCGGAGGATCCGGGCCGCCCGGATGGGCTTGAGGAATTCCTCCACCGCGGCAAACTGGGGCGTAGGTATCCCCTGGACGGTCATGTACAGGATCCCCACTGAATCAGGGTTGTTGATCTTGCGCTGGGCAAAAGGACTGGGCCCTGTAGGGCCTTGGGTGAGGCTGACCCGGACCTCAAACCCCACACAGCCCCCGATACCCAGGATGGCACAGGCGCGAAGCATCTCTTCTGCTGCGGCAAGGGAATCATGATCCACCGATCCTGCGGCTTCGAGTCCCGCCTCCCTAGCCTTTAAGGCGGCCATACTGGGGGTATAGGGGCTAAAACTATAAATAGTATGGATATGGTTATTAATTTCCCCGGTGGTGTTCCCAGGGTCCCACGCTTCCGCTCGTCCTGCTTGGAGTGCGGAAAGCCTCGCTGCCCCTGGAATCGTGGGGTTGTTGATTACCTGGTAATGCATGTACTCCTAATTATAGCGAATTCAGGTTTTTGTGTCAGCACACCTGCAGTGGGCACACGGGTGCAGGGAGCGGTATAGCGGTTTCACTGCCTATGACGATACTGCCGTGGCCGTCCCGGACCGTGCAATGCTGGACCAGAACATGGGCGGTGCGTTTATTCTCCCTGATGCCGTCTTCCCCCACGCTGACCTGGCAGTATGCAATACGGACATTCCGAGTAGACCTGGATCAGGGGAGGCGGAGCGCAACTCAGGCAGCGGAAAAACTGGGTGTTTCTGCTGCCACCCCTGAAGCTTGCGTTGAAGGCCGCCAGTTCCTGTTCCAGAGGGGTAAAGCCCCTGTATGGCAGTGGTGATGCGCCAACAACGGTGCTGTCAATCCCCGAAAGTTCGGGGATACATCCACGCAATAGACGGAGGCTGGCCCGGTAGGTTTAAGGAAACCCTGGGGTATGTTCGGTTATCAATCAGCCCTTCCTAGGTCCCGAATCGTAAAAAGGCATCGTGGTATCCAATACCCCGGAAACGTTGCAAAAGGGCGCCGCTCTCTCCCTGATTCATAGGACCCAATAAAATCCGATACAGGGGCTGGTCCGGACTCCCGGAATTTTCGATGGTTAAGGGATAGGAAGTTCCTATCCTAGATAACTCCGGTTCTACGAGTTCGGCTCTATGGTAGGCTCTTAATTGGAGATAATACTTACCCTTTTCCAAGCGGCGGATCATGGGAACCGAAAACGTAAGCGGGGACCCAGCGCTACGGGCTGAGGGTGGGATGGAGGGTATGATGGGTGCTAATTCCCGACTTTCGGAGGAATCCGCCTCGGGAAGGGCAATGGCATTGACTATGGAGTTGGGATCGATACTTCGGTCTTGCGGGGAGGCATTATCAATGGAAGCTATTTCCGCTTCTGCCGGAAGCTTGATAGTTTCCCTGTCTATAGGAGGCCGTTCTTCTGCGGGAGTCAGCCTCAGGCTGTATGGGTATTCCTCCGTATTATACCGAGGCCCTTCAAGAACCTCAGTCTCCTTCAAATTTGCTACTTCTTCAGTATTCGGCTTTTCAAGCATATTAAGGGACGTATCCTCTGTGGCAACAGAGGAGATTTGGAGAGGCACATTGGTTTGGGGAGTTACGAAGCTTTCTTCCAAGGCGGGTTTTTCCCCTATGGTGAGGGCCCCATTATCGGCGGCTTCGGTTTCTTCGGCCAGATCTCCCCTTTCTTGAGGGGGAAGGCTTAAGGATATTTCTTCCCCTCGGGCGCTGCCCGATGCTTCCGCTATACCCCCGGATTCAGACCCCTTGGTATTTACGGAGTCAGGCAAATAGGTTTCCATCTGTTCCAGTCGTTCTTCTGGTTTATCATTGATGTGTACCCTGGGCTCTTCAGCAGTTTCAGGAAAGGCGGTTACATCAGGGTGATTCATTCCCGGAGATACTGGTTCTGCCGTATGCAGCACCAGTATCTCCGGATCCGGATTGGTTCTTTCATCCATCCTGAATTCTGAAGGGGCACCGGGTTTATAGGCATCGGGGATCCCGATCGCATCCTTGGGAGAGGCATCTTCTTTGGGTCCTGTATAAGGAGGTGAAGATCCGATGGAACTTGGATCTTCAGAAACGGGGGAAGGCTTTTCAGGCAGGGTGCTATCACCAGTACCTTCTCCCTGACCGCTACTTTGAAGGGCTTCATCAGAAGCTACACGCGCTTTATTTTGAGCAATCTGCGCAAGATATTTAGAGAACGCTTCCGGGTCTGTAGGCTGTATCATCTTGATTCTTCCCAGGGCACCTATGGGCATGCCTATAGCCTCTGCAGCTTCCCTGGTAAGGGCAATCAAGAGCCCTGGGTTGTTTAAACTGGCAGCAACCGTAACGGGAATGGTTTTTTCTGTTTCAAGATTGGTAATATACACCACCGTATTCCGGGGGAATACATTGGTAGCCACGTAGAGTCCTTCTGCAGGCAGGTCCCCATTAGGAGCTACCACCGCATTGCCTTCCCAGATGCTTCCTTCCCATTCAGATCCGTTAAGTACTAGGATACAGGCGGTTATAATACACCCCAGAAACCGCTTTCTTTTCATATATTGCATAGGTATACCCATCCTTCAAGGTATCTTTAAACTATAATATTCTGGCATAGAGTCATACCTGGGATTTCAAACAATACACCCAAGCTACGCTCTCATCATCTTCCTAGGTGAACCAGGAAGGTCCGGGCTGCTTTTTTAACCTCACGTAGTTCTTCAGCTCCAGATATGCTTATGGCTTTTTGGTATTGCTGTTCCACCACACAGCGATAAGGCTTGGTACTAAAAAGCTTAAGGGAAATCAATTGAGGTCTTTGGGGAGCGCCCTCGGTCATATCCTGATACTCCAGCAAGGCCAGGATAAAAAAGTCAGATCCCCCTGCGATGGCCACCTTGAGCTCCCCTTGGGCTTCATCGGGGAATACTCCTTTGGATATAGCCTTGAGCTGCATAATAGGAGCATTACTTACGATATGACCTGCATCAAAAAATACATCCATTAACGTGCTTTCCCAGAGCCTTGAAAATTCCTGCACCGGCCTGTTCACAGGCAGTCCGGTCTCTATAACCAGAAAGGTTATGGTTGCACCGGAAAGGGGAACAAGAAAACAACCATGCAAGCATAAAATCATACTCAATGACTTTACAAAACCCATTTTTTCTTAACCATGCTCCTTTTCTCTATCGGCACAATGAAGGAGCATCTGTAGAGGGGAGCGGAACTTACGATGGTAGTCTCGGTTCTATATAGGCGGGGACCACTGAAGGCTATAGGCTTTCTTGAAAAGATTCCAATAAAAAGTATACTCCCCTGGGTATACGCTGCATACCCTTTAAGCGTAGAATCCTATGGATGAATGAGGAAAAGATGAGGATGAAAAGGCGCTTCATGGGTATTTGCGGACTTTTATGCCTGGTTTCGGTCTATGGGGAGGAGAAAATAGCCTTTTGGGACTCCCAGGTTCGGCGAGGGGCCAACAACATGAACGAAGTGCCTACCCAGGAATGGTTTCAAGCCGCCGCAGCCCTATCCATTCAATGGGTCCGTTTGGCCTACGACAAGTGGGATACCGAAGCCCAGGATTTCCTGGTGGGGGACACCGGTAATTACCAGGGCCTGGTTCCCAAGGATCTACAGCGATTACAAGAAGTCCTCTGCTGGGCTGATGCCCAGGGAATCAGGGTGGTCCTGACTCCGCTCTCCTTGCCGGGATGCCGTTGGCGCCAACACAATAATCAGCGCTACGATTCGCGGCTTTGGGAAGCGTACCGGTATCAGGAAATGGCCATCCGGTTTTGGGTGGATTTAGCCCAGGCATTACAAGGGTATGCCTGTATTGTGGCCTATAATATTCTCAACGAGCCCTGTCCTGAGCTGGGAACGGCTATTCAAGAACAGACCGCGGTAGGGGATGCCCAACGATTTTCCCGGTGGTATGGTCAGTATAAGCATACCCCCCGGGACCTCTATGATTTTTATAATCGAATCATAGCAGGGATAAGAAAGGTCGATAAGAAGACCCCCATCATGGTGGAATCGGGATTCTATGCCCAGCCTCCCAGTTATGCGGGTTGGCCCGGCAGGCTTGAAGATTCCAAGATACTCTATGCGGTGCACATGTACGAACCTTATGGCTTTACTGCCAACAGTAATTTCCGGCACGGGGGTATCTATTCCTATCCGGGACCCATACCCTTTGGAGGTACCCCTATCCACTGGGATAAACCTACCCTCATCCGGTATTTTGCACCTTTTGAAGACTGGATAGCGGTTCAGGGTATTCCTCCAAACCGGATCGTGGTAGCTGAATTCGGCTGTATGCGGAGAAATCCTGGAGTAGCAGCCTATCTGGAGGACCTAGTTTCATTGTTTGAAGCAAGGGCTTACCATTGGGCCTTTTATGCCTTTAGGGAAGATGGATGGGATGGGTACGACTATGAGCTGGGTACCAGGGGCCTCCCCTGGGCTTACCTGGCAGGCTGTGGAACGAGGTGAAACCCCGCCCCTTCCCCAGCAGGATAACCCCCTGTTTGCTATTATCAAAAACCGTTTGTCCTTGGGGAGTTTGACCAAGGAATAGGCTGCTGCTTACCATTGGATTGAGAAGGTTTGGTAGTTACCGGTGGGTGTGCGGGGTTTATAACAGAACGAATCCACCCGAGCACCGGGCGGTCCCCGGTGAAGCCAGGTAAGAAAAGAGGTCTGTTTTTCCAAAGGCCCTTCAGACCAGACCTCCACCGCCCCATCGCTTCTATTCCGTACCCATCCTGAAAGACCTAGACGCCGGGCCTCATGGATGGTGGAATACCGAAATCCGACCCCCTGGACCCGGCCTCGAATAAGGGCCGAGAAAGCAACTGCCCCCATTACTTTGGTTTCATCCGCCGACTTCATAGTAATACTGCCCCTTGCCCGGCATACGCCGGCGCCATACCCATTCGTAAAAAATAAAACCCCCCGGGAAAAGGAGGTGAGGAAACCCGGGAGGCAAACTGATAATACGGTTATTATTCAACTGAGATGCTAACAGCAAAACACTTTGTATGTCGGTGATGAAAAGGCATATAATACCGTATCACCAGTACTTTTAAGGTACCCAAATTTCCCCTGAGGGTCAAGGGTTTAGGCTTAAATATTACTATTTTTGTAATAAATTAGCCGCCTACAACAACTGCTGCATTTGAAAGGCCCTCATGGTCAGACTCTTATTCTGGATACTTGAGATTTTCCGGAGCCGGATGCTCCACAATGACCGCGTAGCGCCGAACTTCCCATTTGGCCATATCCAGGTTTTGTTCCTGCCAGTTTCCACATTCTGCCGGAGCAGCTCCAGGAATGGCTCCCTCAAACCTGAGGATCCAATGCACCATTTCTTGCAGCAAGGGAAGTATCTCTGCAGAACCCCAATCCCCTTCCAGAATGAGATAAAAACCGGTTCGGCATCCCATAGGGCCAAAGTATACCACCCGGTTCCCCCAGGCTTTATGAGAACGAAGAAAGGTGGCGCCCAGGTGTTCAATAGTATGTAAGGCTGGCATATCTATCACTGGCTCCTTATTCGGCTCCTTAAAGCGGAGATCAAAGGTGGTGAGAACTAAAACCCCGAACCGATCTTTGCGAGAAACAAACACCCCCGGTTTTAAGCGAAGATGATCCACTTGAAAACTGGCAATCTTTTCCATACTAAGCTCTCCTATTCCATATACAAATTGTGAACTTACGCCCAGTTCCGACGGCAACCAGTATCTAACGCTTGCAACTATAGGATTAGGGGTCTTTTTAGTCAAGGTAAGCTCAAGCTCATGCGCTCAGGAAAGGAGCCATTTGCTATAAGACAGTATGGTTCCCCAAGGGCTTAAGCAGGTTTCCCCCTTCATACAGGCGTACCAAAGAGCTTTTCGATTTCCTTTTCGCTCCCGTTTTTAGCGATCAAGATGATGTGATCCCCAACTTGAAAGTGGTAATCCCCTTTGGGAATGAAGGAGTTCCCGCCCCGGTTCACCAAGAGCAAAAGCCCCCCGGCAGACAGGCGAAACAGGGTGATAGGCTTATCCGCCAGAGGTGCGCCTCTTTCAATTTCAAGCTCAATGATGCCGATGTTGCCATCGCCAATGCGATGAATCCCCTTTACCCCAGGCCCCATAAGATGGGAGAAGATGGAATCCACCACTACGGATTTCATGGGGATCACCACATCAACCCCAAGCTGCCGGGCTATGGTCCCATACCCGGCGCCGCTAACCAGGGCCACCGCCCGGCGCACCCCCCGGGACTTGAGGTAGAGCGCGGTGATTATGTTGAGTTCCTGATGCCCGGTGGCTGTTACGATGAGGTCAAGGTCAGAGATCCGCTCTTCTGCAACGAAACTTTCATCGGAAATGTCTTCATTGAGGATGAGGGCCTCAGGGAAACGGGCGGCCAGTTCCTTGCATAGCCCATAATCCTGCTCAATGATGATCACACGCCGCATACGCGCGGGGAGCAGCCGCTTAAGAAAAGAGAAGAAGGAACGTCCTTTTTTAGATTTTCCTGGGTCAAGAGCACTGCTTTCAGGGGCAAGGCCCGCTTTCCGACTGCGATCCTGCTGTGGGTAGAGCAAGCCTTCGGCGATGAGGGTCCCCACCCGTCCACCACCGACGATTCCTATTTTTCTGAGGCTCTCTTCAGAGCGACCGGCGCAGGTAAAGGCTTCATGCAGCTCTCTTTCTTTGGCAAGCACATGGATGCGGTCTCCTTTGCCCAGGACCGTTACTCCGCTGGGAAGTATGCTCTCCCCGTGCCGTTCCAGGAGGGTAACCAGGCTTTCACCCGGTATGAGGGAACGAAAATGCGTGAGGGATAGTCCGTCAAAGGCGCTCCCCGGGGCAATATCAATGGAGCCGAGTTGGTATGCGGTGTTGGCAAAGGCGAGTATATCCCCTATGGCGCCGTGTTCAATGGCGTTTAAGGCAGAACGTGCAGCTTCTACATCAGGGTGTACGAAGCGGTCGATACCCAAGATCCGTTCACCTGAACGGTTCAGCCGTATATACTCATCGTTTCTCACCCGAGCTATCTTGAGCAGATTCGGATACCGGGAGGCAGCGAGGCCACAGATGAGCATGTTTACCTCATCCGAACCGGTAACGCAGACCAAGGCATCGGCTTTGGCAATGCCCGCATCTGCCAAGGCGCTGAGGCTGTTCCCTTCATCGTGGACTACCAGGCAATCCAGGCGGTTTGAGACATGGCGGGCACGCTCTTCATGAGACTCAATAAGGGAAACGTCATGTTTTTCCTCAATGAGGCTGCAACTTAATTGGGTTCCCACGAGACCTGCACCGACTATGATAATACGCATAAGCCTATGCTATTGGTGATGCTATGCGAGAGGAGTATATGCTAAGAGGGATAGGAAGCCTGGATAGGTTACATCCGCAGCTTCGACACCACTGATTTCCACGGGACCTTCCGCACCCAACGCTGCCACTGCCAGGGCCATCACCACCCGATGATCCCCATGACCGTCTACCGTGCCGCCCCGCAGTACGGGAAAGCCCCCTGATGAAGCAGCGCCTCCCCGGATAAGGAGGCCGTCGGGACGTTCTTCAGTCCATACCCCGAGCTTCCTCAGTTCCAAGGCCATCACCGAAAGCCGGTCGGTTTCCTTGATCCGGGCGTGGGCTACATTGACCAAGGCGCTTTCCCCTTCAGCATAGGCAGCGATGACCGCCATGATGGGTAAGATATCCGGGGTAGCATTGAGGTCAAAAGTGCCTGCTTTAAGAGAACCGGTGCGCGCAACCTGGACAAGCCAGGTATCGAGTCGTTTTTCCCAGTGCACTTCAGCACCGAGCTCATGGAGCATGGCGAAGAAGGCCTTATCCCCTTGGGTGTCCTCAGGATCAAGCCCCAAGAGCTTCACCGGTCCACCGGTAATCACCCCGGCGCAGGCAGGAAAGGCAGCAGAGGAAAAATCCCCCGGTACCGGGCCGTTCAAGGGCCGGTAGGAAGCGCCACCGCTTACACGGAACCACGAATAATCAGCCGCCGCCTCGTAGGCTACCTGTTGAGCATCCAGATAGGCAAGGGTCATTGCAATATAGGGCTTTTCGTTGAGCAGGGGCACCGCAATTTCAGTACAGGTTCCTTCAGGAGCCAGAGGAGCAGCCAAGAGTACGGCAGAAAGGTACTGACTCGTGGGACAGGGAAGAGACACCCGGCCTCCTTTCCAGGGACCTTGTACGGTGATAGGGGCACAACCCTGAGGGGTAGATGAAACCCGAATACCGATCCCTGAGAGGGCCTGCAAAAGAGGAGCCGCGCTACGGTGGCGGATCTGGGCATCCCCAGTAAAGGTTATGGGTTCCTTGCCCAAAGCAGCGGCAGCCAAGGCTAAAAAAAGGGTTGTTCCGGAATTACCCACATCCAGGGGTTTATCAGGAGCCTTGAAGGTACCGCCGGCTGCTCCAACCCCAATTCCCCGGACCAGCCAACGAACCACCCCTGCGCCTTGAGGGTCGGCCTGAAGTGCAGGGGATACTTCGATGACCGCACCGAGAGCACGGCACACCTCCAAACAAGAACGGGCATCCAGGGAATCCAAAGGATAGGCAATTTCAGAAACCCCCTCCCCTAAAGCCGCCATAAGGAGTCGTCGGATAGTGTGGGACTTAGAAGCCGGAATCCGAATCGTCCCCGTAATTTTATGGGGTGTAATGATACCGTACATAGGGATAGTATAACACCTGGTAACCTTTGAGACAAGGTAATACCTACCCCTCGCATCTGCGGTGAGCCAAACCGTGGACTTGGTTCGCCATACCGAGGGTTTGGGAAGCCTCCTTCCGTACTAGGGGCGTACAACACTTGCAAACTCATGTACCGTAGTAAGAAAGACCGCGGTAATGGCAGGATCAAAATGCCCTTCACTCTTATGCTCAATGATCTGCACTGCCTCTTCCTGACTTAAGGCCTTTTTATAGGGCCGTACCGAAAGCAGGGCATCGTATACATCCACAATCGCCATGAGCCGTCCCTGCAAGGGAATCGCCATCTCCCTAAGCCCCAGGGGATAGCCTGAACCATTCCATTTTTCGTGGTGGGTTCCAGCCATGATCTTGGCATGTTCCAGAAACGCTTTTTCCGAGGTGCTTTCCCCTATCTTTTCAATGACCTGTACCCCAAAGGTGGTATGCTTCTTCATCTCTGTAAACTCCTCATCGGTGAGTTTTCCCTGTTTAAAGAGGATACTGTCTTTAATGGCAATTTTACCCACATCATGGAGCTGAGAAGACTGTAAAAAAATATCCTCATCCCAGGAACTGATCTCGTCCTGATACACCCCTTGGCGTTTCATTGCCCAGATCAATATCTGGAGATAGGCACGGGTCCGTTCAATATGGCCACCGGTAATCGAATCCCGGGATTCAACCAACTCTGCCACGGTCTTGAGAATGGCGTTTTGCAGCCCCACCACTTCCTGAGTCTTGTCCTTTACCATCTGCTGAAGGTTGGTATTGTATGCTTTCAGTTCCTTTCTTTGAGACTCCACCAACAGATGCACCTCGATGCGTTTTACCAAAAGAGCGGGAGAAAAGGGCTTGGTGATGTAATCAATGGCCCCCAGGGACAAACCTTGCAGCTCACTGCCATCGTCACTTTTGGCGGTCAAAAAAATAACCGGAATCTGGGCGAATTTTTCCTGTTTCTTGAGGATTTTGATCACCTCATAGCCGTTCATCTCCGGCATCTCCACATCCAGAAGGATCATATCGGGGATCACTTTTTCAAGCAGCTTAAAGAGCTTTTCTCCTGAAGGAAGGGTAAACACATCGTATCTGTCGATTAAGGCGCTTTTCCCCACCGTCAAATTGGTGATGTTATCATCTACCAGCATGATTTTTTTACGTTCAGTTCCCATACCCATACTCCTTACCTGGAGATTATGCGAGAAAAAGTACAAACCGAGCGCCATTTTCAGAATTGACCCTTCTTAAAGAACCTGAGATCAGCGCGGTTCATCAGCTAAAAGGGTTTCAATGGCGGCAATCGCTTCATCATAATCGGATAACAGAATATGTCGGGCTATCTCAGCAATGCCCCGGTTGACCGGCTCGCCCCAGTCTCCCTTTTGCAGTCTGCCGATGCTTTCATCTGCCTTTCCCACATCCATCATATCCAGGGCTGCTTTCAATTCCCTGAGATCCTGCTGTAATACTTCCCTATCCGCGCCAGCTTCCCCCGTATTCCCTCCACTGCCCCGTAGAGCCTTTTGCTGAGACTCATAAGCTTGTAAGGCATGACCAATGCCTTCCAGCACTTTGCTAAAGTCTTCAAAGAAAGGGCCGTGGTATTGTTCAATATAGGCACGATCCCCGCTTCTTCCCGCGACTTCCAGGGCCTTCGCCCGCTCGGCTAGGGCCTGTGCTCCAATGGTAGCCGCAGTACTCTTAACCGCATGGACATAGGTGGTATACAAGCTCATATCCCCGGCGGCTAAGCAGGCGTTTAACTGTTCGAGCTTTTCTTTGCTCTCAGCCCAAAAAATTCCCAAGATATCCATATACATATCCAGGGATCCTCCGGTCATTCCAATACCCCGGCTCACTGCTACGCCAGCGATGAGCGGTAACTCAGGCTCCTTCCCCGATACACCCTGATCTGGGGTATCCTGACAAGGAGCAGCATCCACTTTATCCATAGAGAACCCTTCTTTCTTATGTTCTTGGTATTTTTCTCGTTTTGCCTCAGGGATCCATTTTTGTAATATGCTATTTAAACGGGATATCTCAATAGGTTTGGAGAGAAAATCATTCATACTGTTCTGTAAAAACATCTCCTTAACCCCGGATACCGCATTGGCGGTCAAGGCGATAATGGGCAGTTCTTGATAGTAATTGCCCTTACCTTCCAGGTTCCGTATGATACCAGCGGCCTCAATGCCGTCCATTTCAGGCATCATGTGATCCATAAAGATGATATCATAGCTTTTCGTTTGTACCAGTCTAATCGCTTCAGGACCGCTTTTACAGCTATCCACCTGCATCTTATAGGGCGCCATGAGTCCTTCGGCAACTTTTAGGTTGGTGATGATATCATCCACCAGGAGAATACGCGCAGTAGGGGCGATAAATCGTACCCCGGTTTCCCGAGGGTCCCTATAGGTGCTCCGATTACCGCTCTTGTGGTTGAGCACCTCGGCGATTGAAATGGCGTGAGCCGGTATGGTCAGGGTGCATACATCAATACCGTTAAGTTCCGCGCCGTATTCTACCATCATCACCAACTTAGTTGGTATGCCCATGCGCTCAAGGAGATGCTTAGCCCCCTCATACAAGACTTGAGAGACAAAGATAAAGCCATAGCTATGCTCTTTGAGGGTATCGTGGAAATCGGATTGTACCTGTACCAAGGTGCTCTTGAGCCCCAGGTTCTCAAGGCTACCAATGATGGAATCGACGTAAGGATGGGTGAGGGCATAGAGGAGGACCTGCTTTGCTTCAGGTTTTTCTACCACCGCGAGCGGTTCAGGCCCTTCTATGCTCTGGGGCATAAGGATGGTAAAGGTACTCCCTTTGCCGTATTCACTGGTAAAAGAAATCTCTCCTCCCAGCGCTTTACACAGGTTTTTTGTGATGGCCAAACCTAAGCCGGTTCCTTCGATTCCTCGGTTTCGCTCTTTGTCAAATTGCGTAAAATCACCGAAGATCTTAGCGAAATTCTCTTTCTTGATGCCTGTACCCGTATCCTCAACACTGATGGTCAAGAGCACCTGCTTAGTATCCTGAACTACTCCAGTAATCGATAAGGTAATCGACCCCTTTTCCGTATATTTCACCGCATTATTCAAGACATTCAAGATGATCTGCCGGATCCGCACTTCGTCCCCTCTGAGCTTGTTGGGCAGCTTGGCATCAATCGAGACCAGCAGGATCACCGGCTTTTCAGTGAGCCGCATACGGATGATCGTTACAATATCATTAATCACCGAGGAAAGGAGATACGAGCTATTACTTATCTCCATCTTACCGGATTCTATCTTAGAAAAGTCAAGGATGTCGTTTATGATGGAAAGCAGATTCGCACTGGCGTGCTTGATGCTCATGGCATGTTCGTATACCTCTCGGCTAATCGGCTCCCGCAGGATAAGTTCTGCCATACCCACAATCGCATTCATAGGGGTCCGTATTTCATGGCTCATCTTGGCGAGGAAATTCGACTTGCTCTTGTTTTTTTCATCGGACCTGATCTTATCGGTGTATAAGCGCAGAAGAAAATAACATAAAATAGACACCAACACCGTACCCAAGAGGGAAAGCAAAATCGCCATACGGTATACATCCCGGTAATAACTGCTGGTGGAGGTTACAAGGCCAATATGCCAGTCATTAAAGAGTTTCCTGAAAAATATGATGCTCTTTACCCCATAGTGATTGGTGAATTCCATCCCTGAGATCGTATCGTTTTCAGCAAGCGCCCTGGTAAGCCGTGCATATTCAGGGCTTATAGAGGGAAAGGAACGATCCCGCCATTGCAGAGACAGGCCGTGGAGCACGATTTTATAGGTATTATCAAGGATAATACCGTAGCCATCATCTCCCAGATTCAATTCCGTGATAAATCCCAGCATCTCGGAAATATTGATATTAATAGCCAGGATACCTAGCGTTTCCGAGGTATCCATAATTTTCTGGGATACTGAAACAATGGTATCCCCGCTCATGCTGTCAATATAGGGGTCGCTATAGAAAAGCTTTCCTTGTGCAGCATCTGCACCGATATACCAAGGCCGGGTTCTAGGATCATAGGTCCCAGGGGGGATCCAGCCATGACCGCTCACAAAAACGCCTTGAATTAAGCCATAAATCCCCCCAAAACCCTTGATAAGCGTAGCGCCCTTTCCGGCGTTCCACTGGGTGAGCTGTTTTAAGGCACTTTCCAGGGCCTCGCTACTTTTCTCCTCCAGGATCATCCTTTCCACAAAGAAGCCGGTGTTTTTCAAGAACACTCCAGCCTGGTTTAATTCCGCCTGGATCCGGATTTGGGCGGATTTTATGGCTTCTTCCCCGTTACTAAACAACTGCGCCCGGACTATACTACTGGTATACAGGTAACTCACCCCTACCATGACGACAAAGGCCATGATAACAAACAACAACTGCTGATAGTTGAGTTTAATAATATCCTGTAATTTCATCCTGAGCTATTGAGTACTTAGGTCTTGAAATGTTTCACCACGCTCTCCATGCCTTGAATGTTCTTAACGGTCTTTTCCGCTACCTCGGAGACACTTTTTGAGCTGCTTTCTATCTCGCTAAAACCAGAGGCTATTTGTTCAATGTTCTGCTGAATCTGCCGGGAAGAATCCCTGAGCAGACTTATGGTGGTAATCATGGTGTTATTACCGGTACTCATTTCCTTGGAGCCTTTACGTACATTAGAAGTAACTTCGTTTACCACCTGTAAGGTCTTAAGTATCTGAGAGGATCCTTCTTTCTGTTCGTTCATGGCCTGCCGTACTTCCCGTACAATGGCATCGGTCTTGCCAATGCGCTCTGAAACCCTGGTAAAGGCGCTTTCCGAATCCTTGGAGGTGGTAACCACTTCTGCAATGGCCTGCTGGACCAGGTTGATTTCTTCCCGGATGTTTTTTGATTGGCCTGCCGAGGTTTCTGCGAGCTTGCGTATTTCATCGGCTACTACCGCAAAACCCTTACCCGTATCTCCTGCGTGGGCCGCCTCAATAGCGGCATTCATGGCCAAGAGGTTGGTCTGACTGGCAATGGTGGATATAACCTTGTTTGCTTCAAGCAAGGCCGCAGACCGCTCAGCGATAAGCTCGATTTTCTTCATGGACTCGATCTGCGCCCCTTTGCCTTTTTCCGCCAGGGAGATGAGTTCGATAAACTGATCCGCCATGACATTGATGGACTTACTGACCGACGCGATATTACCCACCATTTCTTCTATTGAAGAAGAAGCCGTGGATATACTGTTCGCTTGCTCATCGATCATCTTCTCCATTGACTTGATATTAGCGGCAACTTTTTCTACGGCCTCTGTGGAGTCTCCCACGGTGTTTACCTGGACGTAGGCTTTATCCTTGACCGTATCCACACTGGAAGCAATCCGGGATAAGGCCCCGGAAGAAGCCCGGGCATTCTGCTGCAGTTCTTTGCCTAATTCCAGAAAATCCCGCTGAAACCCTTTGATTGCGTTGATATTCTCGGAAAGACCATGACAAAGATAGTTGATGAGTCCTATAATAGACCCCAATTCATCCACCGAAGCAATGGTAATCCGCTGTTTCAAGTCCTTCTCTTCCAAGGTAATCCGTTCAAGCTCCTTGATGATCAAAGTATAGATACTCGCCGTGCCTTTACTCTGTTCCAGGGCACACACCAAGCCCACCACCAGGAAGACAAGACCCCCCACAATGCTTATCATCAACGTTTTGGACAGCAACGACCTATCCCCTAGTCTGGCGGCTCCATACACCAATAGAACGCATCCGATACCCAACAGTACGCTTCCTAGGATCAGCCCTGCGGGAACGATAATCAACTTATGGTATTGTCCCTGTTTCTGCAAGTCCGCAGGATACCGGACAATTACTTGGGAAACCAGGAATTGGCCTATCTGCTTATCACCGGTAATCAAAACAAATATCCCCCATACCAGGGCAAAGGCCAGTTGGCACAGAAAAACCGCACCTTTCTGGGTATCCCCTATCCCCAGGGCTGAGGCAAAAGGAACAAGAACCGCTGCATAAAGGCCCCCCCCAAGAACATAGATACCAAAACCCTTAAACCCAATCCCGCCAATGCTGTGTAAGTCGGCACTATACTTACCTAAGTCTTTCCATTGGGATTTCTGCAACTCTTCCCCCATGGCACTTCCTAGCTTAAGGAAAAGCATGGCAATCAGGAGAAGAAAAACAAGACCAAGCCCGACCAAAACAGCCAAAGACCAGCTCTGAGCAGATTCTGCATTTCTTACTATAAGAACAGACCCCAAAACCACCGCTACCTGGGCCAGGGCACTACCGACTGCAAGGGTAATATATGACCGTTGTGCTTCATTCATTGGAAACCTCCATTTGTTTAAGTGTACGTATTTCCATAAAATACTTGATAAATCGTTTTTTTACCATACCTGGCCTCGCCACCCTGCTACAGCAGGGTAGAAACAACCCTTTAAGATTCGCATTGAGTCTAGTATAGCCCATAAAAAAAGTCAAGGCCGCGCTTTGCCTCATCAAAAATATAACCGGGAAGCAGCCATGCCTCATTTTGAAAAAGTAACCCAAATCAAGGCAGACTATCCGGCAGCGACAGCTATCGGAAGTCAATATGGGCTTAACCATGAAATAAAAAATAACTTGCCGGGCAGATTCGTCCATGCTATCAGAAAGCCGGACGGAAAGAGAAAGCGGCTATCCTGAACGAATTAGACAACCGGATACAACCGGAAATACGCCCTGCGTATCCTTAACCGGCGGGAACCAAAAGCGGTCATACTACAAACTTAAAGACGGGACGGTCAAACTCAAGCCGGCCAAAAAAAGACCGGCCAACCGCACAGGCAAGAAAAGCTATACTGATGACGTGATAGCTTCCCTGCGCCTTATCTGGGCATTTTTCTGGTATACGTGCGGTCGGACCGAAGGTCCGCGGCTGCTGCCCCCCCTATGAGGCAACAGCTTCCCTTCAGCGCCTTATGACCGGCCTTTGGCATCACGGCGGACATCAGGGAAAAGCTGTTGCAGATAAGCCCCGCCATCATTGACCGGGCGCTCAAAAAAGACACGGCGGCATTAGCTCTCAAGGGAAAAAGCCTCACCCAACCCGGCGATATACTCAAACACTGTATACCGATATGGACGTTTTACACCTCACAGGAGCGAAACCTCCCTGCTTTTATCCAAATCGACACCGTCGGACTAAAGTCCGCCACCACTGCGGTCAAACTACTTACGGTCAATATATCCTCACTCTCACCGCCACGGACGTCGCTTCAGGCTGGATTTGCCTGTATTCTCTCTCCTTACCAAGGCCCACACCTGGACTTTTAAAGCTCTCAAGGATATTCACAGCCGCCTGCCGTTTCCCCTTAGGTAGTTTCACCGCGATAGCGGCAGTGCATTTATCAACCATCTGGTCTCCGACTGGCAGCGTAATCCATCCTGCCCTGTCTCGTTCATCCGTTCAAGAGACCACCCAAAAACCGATACTTGTTGTGTGGAGCAGAAAAACGGATCCGTTGTTCGTGAGTATATCGGGTACGACCGCCTCGAAGGGAATGTCCCGCAGGAGCGCCTTGCCGCCGTATACCGCGACCTTGTCCCGCTGTTCACTTTTTTCATGCCGACCGCGAAGCTTGAAAGTAAAATAAAAACCGGTTGCAAAGCGAGCAAAAAGTACGATGCGCCGCGCGGCCCCTAACAGCGGTTCATGGAATCGGACGCGCTCTCTTGCGGGGTAAAAGCGGAACTCTCCGGCTTTACGGGCTTTACAATCCGGTCGGGCTTCAGCACCATATCAACAAGGCTGTCCTCGCGTTGCGGGACGCCGTCGCCGCCCAGCTTCCTTCGGGCAGTGAACCGGCGGCTTAAAGTTACATTTTTCTAAATGAGGCATTTCGGAGGGAAACCCTTCAATGCAGTAACCTTACAGGTAGTGATCCACAAAGTAAGATGGAAATATTCTGGTATTAATCCAAGAAGCGCTCATTCACGGTAATATAATGAATTACGTCATTGGTCATGAGCCGGTTTTTATTGCATCATACTTTGTAGATCACCTCCCCGATTCGCCCTGGAGTTACCCCGAAAGACTTGTACTCCTCAGTTTGTTTCTAGTATAGTTGTTCATAAGCGGGTCTCCTTTTTAATAGGCTTCTCTTGTTGTTTCTACTCACCTTTTAATTG
>JAITJS010000013.1 GCA_031278815.1 Treponema sp. | reverse complement strand
TAGGCTGATTCAAGTTGAATCTGCCTCCGTGCGGAATGAATCTGTCTCCGGTCAAGTTGAATCTGCTCCCGGTCAGAGTGAATCTGCTCCCGGCCAAGTTGAATCTGCCCCCGGTCAGAGTGAATCTACTCCCGGCCAAGTTGAATCTGCCCCCGGTCAGAGTAAATTTGCCTCCAGCCAAGGTAAATCTGCCTCCGGCAGGAGTGTCACGGGAAAATTGTCTTGAGACTGTATAGGCTTTTGGGAGAGAATTTGTTAAAAAAGGTATGAATTCAGGTACTTGACAAAGCCAAAACCGGCCCCATAATTGCCTGTGGCCTGTGGCCTGTGGCGAGAAGTCTGCGTTTGTGGATAACTGCTTTGTCAAGAGCATGGGAATAAATTAGACCATTCTAACAAAAATGTCAAGAGCCTTTTCGCAGATAATGGCGGCTTGCGGGTGTGCGAAGCACTACCGCAAGCCAGGCGGGGCAAGCCCCGCCTGTGAAGAGGGTTGTTAGGGGGCTACGCTCCCTAACGTTAATTGAAGGCGGGCAATGCCCGCCTTCCGCTTTTCTTCTTAAATCGGGGTAAATTTCAGGCGGCATGGATGCCGCCTGCTACAGTGAATTGGGGGGCAAAAAAACTTTGTTTAAGGTGTAGTTTCTGAATAAATTTTAATCTAAAAATTTTAGGGGGCATTGCATATATCTTCAGAATAAGCAAAACCGATAAGGAAGCAATCAGGGAAACGATCCGGGAAGGCCGGATCGACGGGGCGGAGCTCGGCGTGGAGAACTTTGTGGATACATCATCTTTTACGGTATTTACCTCACGACCCTTTCGTGATACCCTAGGGTATTATGCGTATAACCATAGCCCAGATTAATTCTACCATCGGCGGCTTTACCGGCAACAGGGAAAAAATACTGGCCTTGACCCGGAAAGCTCAAGTAGAACACCATTCAGACCTGGTGCTCTTTCCTGAACTGGCGGTCTGTGGCTATCCCCCTATGGACCTCTTGGATCAAGACCGTTTTGTTGAAATGAACATACGGACAATTCATATCCTGCAACGGGAAATCCCGGAAGGTATTGCCCTAGGAGTGGGCTTTGTGAATCGCAACCCCTATCTGCGGGGCAAGTCCTTGGTGAATGCCTATGGTATACTGCTAAACGGGAAATTGGTTTTTGAGCAGATCAAGACCCTGCTTCCCACCTATGATGTGTTTGATGAGGCCCGCAACTTTGAAAGTGCCCAGCAGTGGCCGATCTTTGAATGGAAGGGGGAGCGTATCGGCGTGGCAATCTGTGAAGATGTGTGGCGGGAAACCGATATTCCGGGGACTAGCTATCTGCGGGACCCGGTACGGGAACTGCTCGACCAGGGTATCAGCGTCCTGTGTGTGCCTTCGGCTTCACCCTATATAGCCGGAAAACTCAAGGTCCGCCGGGCTTTGGCAGAACGGATCAGTACCCGGGGAAATATACCCCTGGTATACATCAATGCCGTAGGGGCCAATGATTCTATCCTCTTCGATGGCCGTTCCTTTATCGTAGCCCCCACCCCAGAGGGACTGCCGGGAGGATCGGTGAAGGATTATCCCCTGAGGTTCAGTGCTCAGGCTTTTGAGGAGGACCTCTTAACCTGGGATTCGGCAGCTCCTGAAAGTCCGGTGTTTTATAAGCAGGAAGCAGCGGATTTTGAGCATCGGGATCCCTTCAGCGTGGGCTTGACCAGGCAGGAGTTGGATATTTTGGAAGCTGCCCTGGTTATGGGTATCCGGGAATACATGCATAAGTGTGGTTTTACCAAGGCCCATCTGGGTCTTTCCGGGGGTATTGATTCCGCATTGGTAGCCTATTTGGCGGTCCAGGCCGTGGGCAAGGATAAGGTGGTTTGTTTCAGTATGCCTTCCCGGTTTTCTTCTCCAGGTTCCAAAACGGATGCAAGGGAACTGGCCGCGCGGTTAGGCTGCCGCTATGTAAGCTTGCCGATTGAGATGGTATATACCAGTTTCCTCGCCACTTTGGAGGAAGTTTTTGAACAACGGCCATTTGATGTGGCAGAGGAAAACCTGCAAGCCCGGATTCGTGGTACCCTGCTTATGGCTTTTTCCAATAAATTCGATTCCATGCTCCTTACCACCGGCAACAAGAGCGAGCTTGCCATGGGGTATTGCACCTTGTATGGTGATATGGACGGCGCTTTGGGGCCTATCGGCGACTTGTTCAAGACCGAGGTCTTTGCGCTCTGCCGGCGTATTAACGAAAAGGCCCTTGCTACTCAGGGCAGGGGGATTATTCCTGAGGAGATCCTCACCAAAGCCCCTTCGGCGGAACTGCGGTTTAACCAAAAGGACGAGGATAGTCTTCCCCCCTATGAGAAGCTTGATGCCATTTTGAAGCTCTACCTGTTTGAAAATCTATCCAAGGATGAGATTATGGAGCGGGGCTTTGATGGAGAACTGAGCGGGTGGATTATCAAGACCGTAGCGAGGGCTGAGTTCAAGCGCCGCCAGGCGCCGCCGGTACTGAAGGTGTCCCAGCGAGCCTTTGGCATGGGCCGGCGTATGCCGATTGCACGGGAACTCTACGAAGTATAAGGGTATGGGTGAACTGCTTCAGTCAAAATCCATATTAGCAATAAAGTGTTCATTAAAATACCTATCCTGAGGAAGGCTGAATGCTTCTGATTGTTTGATAAGGTAATACAGCGTTTTTTCATAATCCGGATTGAGCAGGAATTGTATCGCGCCCCCTAGGGCGCTGTTCCCGATCAGGGAAACCTTGGGCCGTAGCGCTTCCGGGATAAGTCCTATTCCCGCGCCGCTTTCCAGGTTCAGGTTGAATCCAAACCCTCCTGCAAGGTACAGGGTGTTTATATCTCCATAGTCCAGACCCGCATGGTTAAGCAGGGCATCAAGGCCGGATCGGATGGCGCTTTTTCCCAACTGTAACTCCCGCACATCCTTCTGACAGAAAACGATATCCCGGTTGTCCTGGGTCTTGGCAAGAACCAGTTCACCTGCGGGCAGCAGTTTTGTATTGAACCTGCCGCTTTTTTGGATAAGATCCTGTTTGAGTCCTTGGTATACGATATCCACCACCGCGGATCCGCAGATGCCCACCGGCGGTCGATTACCGATGGTGGTACAGGCCCATATTCCGTCCTGGAAGCGTACCTGTGCGATTGCCCCAGGTACGCTTCCGGTTCCCCAGCGTATGTTTCCTCCTTCAAAGGCAGGCCCTGCCGCAGTAGCAGTACAGAGGATCTTGCCTTGGTAAGCCAAGGCCAACTCCCCATTAGTGCCGATATCCATGAAGGCCACCGGGTCCGTCTTGGTATGGATCTCCGTAAAAAGAAGCCCGCTGGTAATGTCCGCTCCCACGTAGGTGGAAAGACCCGGAAGGATCAGGGTTTCACAGGAAAGGGCTCCTTCAAAAATTTCTTCATACCCCAGGGAAACCATGTCCAAGGTAACCGGCGTAAAGGGCGTCTGCCCCAGGGTAGCGCAGCTCAGCTGTAAGAGCAGGTGCAGCATGGTGGTATTGCCCACTATGGCAATCTTCTTAATAGCCTTGGCTGGGACCTCGCGCTCGTGGTAAAGCGCGGCTATCCCTTCGCTGATTTGCGTGCGTACAATCCGGCTCAAGAGGGGCAGATCTCCGGCATTGGCCCGCTGAATCCGGGAAATCACATCAGCGCCCCATTCCCGCTGCCGATTCACTGCCGAAAATCTGCCCAGGATCGTACCGGTCTGCAAATCCAACAGCGCCAAGGCTAGGGTGGTGGTACCGATATCAACCGCAACGGCGTATACTGGCTCTGGTTTGCCGCTGATGTGGAGTATCTTGCCCTGCTCCCGGTAAACGTGGCATTTCCTTGATTCCGTCGGATTCTCAAAGATGCGGCCTTGGATATCGGCCAGTTTAGAGACTTCCCGTAGTTCTGAATACGAGAGCCTCCGGTCCGCTGTCAGTTGGCGGGCATAACTTTGGGCATCTTTTGCAAGATAAAAAAGCGCTTCCTTAAGTCCGCAGGGATTTTGATGATCCTGTTTAAAGGTGTTCACCGTGGAAAAATCCTGCTCCCCGGTTTCGTAAATCTCAATGCCCACATCCTCAAGGGGAAAGGCAGCGCAGGCAAGGCGATACCCTGCTTCCAGTTGGTCTTGAGATAAGCAGGAACGGTCAGCAGCCGTAACCGGAAGGGAACCGGTGTACACCCGGACCGTACATTTGCCGCAGGCCCCCTGCCCGCCACAGAGAGCCGGAAGGTAGATGCCCCCATCTTGCACGGTTTTAAGCAGATTCAGTCCCGGTTCGACCGGTATCTCGTGCTCGGTGGTTTCTGCGAACATGATACGGATACGTACCCTCATTACGTCCTCTTCCATGAGGGAAAGTATACTATATCCATGATGCTAACGCCACACCTGGGTAGTTGCGGCGGGCCTAGGGGGAACTATCCCCAAGCTCAACAGAGATCCTCCTCATACCAAAAAGCACCTGCTGTTGCCCTTTCAATGTTGACTTTTAGTCAATGTATGCTAATATAGATACTTATATCCGAGTCTTACAGCACAAATACCTAGTTTTGTTGTTTCATATAAAGGTTATACCATGAAGTTTTTCGAGAATCTTTCCATCGGGGCAAAATTTTTATGCGGTTCCCTGTTTATCGCGGGAGTCTTTACGTTGATAAGTTGGCTGAGCATCAACACCATTGAAAATTGCCACAGGGCTTGCAGCCTACTCTTTGATGGGGCGATGCGTACTCAATCGCTCGTACAGAGCACGCGCGCTTCCTTTCATGCCCTTGCCGAAACAGCAACCCGCGCCTTGTTCTATATTCATCTTGAAGATTCTGCCCAGGGCGGCGCATTCAAGGGGCAATTTGACGCCGGTGCTAAGGAGCTTTCCACTTCCTTGGACCAGGTGATCCAGGCCCTGAAAGCAGATCCTCTGGTGGATACTTCGATTATCCAGCGCCTGATGGCACAAGCGGATAAAGCAAAGATCGCACTTAATGGGGACTACGTACCGCTCATTACGCTCATGACTGATACCCTAAGATACGCGGAAAATCCCGGGCATGTATCTGCGGATTTTTCCAGGTCTTTAGTGCTGGCGAAGCAGATCGCCGGGGATATCGACGCCGTGTGTCAGGGTATTAGCCAAGCAGGGGATGGGGCTTTCCACGGGTATGTCGCCTTCTTACTTGGAACTATCCTGAAGCTAAAAATATACGACCTTATAGCCATCGTGTTTTCACTGCTGCTCACGGTTTTTATTGCCCTTACCATCCGAAAGCCCTTCCAGAAGATGATGGATACCCTGAAGGAAATCGCCGCGGATTGGGATTTAACCAAACAAGTTCCTATTCATAGCAAAGATGAACTGGGCGTATTGGCGGAATTTCTCAATCTTACCTTTGAAAAGATGCGGGATCTCCTGCGGATCATTAAACACATGACCCTATCCCTATCCGATACCGGCATGGAACTTACTTCCAACACCTACCAGACCGCCTCCTCGGTCAATGAAATCACCGCCGCGATTCAGAGTATGAAGGGCCAGGTGAACATCCAGGTTAAGGAAGTACATCTGGCCAATGAGGCTATGGAACGGATCCTCTCCTATGTGGACCAGCTTAATAAGCATATTGTCTCTCAGTCCACCAGCGTTTCCCAGTCATCAATGTCAATCGAAGAAATGCTGGTCCACATCCATTCGATAGCGGAAACCTTAAGCAAAAACGAGGGCAATGTGGTGAGCCTGGCCAAAGCCTCAGAAGCAGGCAGGCACGGACTTGAGCAGGTGGTGGCGGACATTCAGGAAATCGACCGAGAATCCCAGGGGCTTCTGGAGATCAACGCCGTGATGCAGAACATCGCCAGCCAGACTAACCTCCTTTCCATGAACGCCGCTATAGAAGCCGCCCATGCAGGGGAAGCAGGCAAAGGGTTCGCGGTGGTAGCTGATGAAATCAGAAAGCTCGCGGAAAATTCCAACGAACAATCCCAGACTATCGCTGAGGTGCTTCAAAAAATCAAGATCGCTATAGATACGATTACCCAATCCATCACGGTGATGGTTACGGAATTCGAGACCATCACCGAGGGAGTAGCCCTCGTAGCCGATCAGGAACGGCTTGTCCGCGGCTCTATGGAAGGGCAGGAAGCAGGAAGCCGTATCATCCTTGAAGAGATACGCAAACTTAAGACCATTACCGAATTAGTCAAGACCTCATCCGCCGCAATTGCCGTCCAAGGCAATGAGGTGAAACGGCAGAGCGGTATTCTGGAACGGATAACCAGTGAAATAAACAGCGGCATGGATGAGATGGCCAAAGGTGCGGAGTTGATAGTGGATGCGGCAAACCATGTAAACGATATAAGCGGTACCAACCACACGTCCATCACCACCTTGAACCGGGAAATCGCGAAGTTCAAGGTTGGATGAACGAGCAGAGCCCCATCTGAGGGCTGCTGCTTGCGCTGGGTTTATCCTATTGGGGGCTATAATAAACGCGCCTTTTTTTCTATACTCTAACCCACTTATAGAGAGGATGCTCAGCGCATGATCCTCTATGAAGCATATAGTTTACAGCTTAAGGTTAGGACCCATGCTTTTTACCCCTTTTGAGATCACGGAAACGGTGGATATGTTCCTCCGGTTTAAACTGGACATCCGGGCCATTACCCTGGGGGTATCCCTCCTGGACTGCGCCGCTGCATCTGGGGCGGAAACCCGAAGGAGAATCCGGGAGAAGCTCCTGAGAATCGCAGGCCCCTTGGTAAAAACCGCCCGAGACTTGGAAATCGAATACGGTATTCCCATCATCAACAAACGCCTTGCCGTAAGTCCCTTGGCTTTGGTAGCCGCTGCATCGGATGACCAGGACTATACCCCCTATGCCCAAGAATTGGACAACGTGGTCAAGGCATTGGGCATTGATTTTGCAGGGGGCTTTTCCGCCTTGGTGCAGAAGGGTTTTTCCCAGGGAGACCGGCGACTGATTGATTCCATTCCCCGTGCCTTGTCTTGCACTGAACGGGTCTGTGCCTCGGTGAATGTGGCCAGCACCACGAGCGGCATCAATATGAGCGCGGTACGCCGGATGGGGGAAGTGGTGAAGGCCACTGCGGAAATGACCGCTTCCCAAGATGGATTGGGCTGTGCCAAGCTGGTGGTGTTCTGTAATGCCCCTGAAGACAATCCTTTTATGGCTGGGGCCTTCCATGGTCCGGGAGAAGGGGAGAGCTGCCTTAACGTAGGGGTTTCAGGTCCTGGGGTGATAAAGGCAGCGTTGGAAGCCCACCAAACGGCATGTTTCGACGAGCTGGCAGAGATCATTAAGAAAGCCGCCTTCAAGATCACCCGGATGGGCCAACTCGTGGGTATGGAAGCCGCCCGACGGCTGGGGGTACCCTTCGGTATTCTGGATCTGTCCCTGGCCCCTACGCCTGCAGTGGGAGATTCGGTGGCCCGTATCCTGGAAGCAATGGGCCTTGCATCCGCAGGAACCCACGGTACTACCGCGGCGCTGGCCATGCTCACCGATATGATCAAGAAAGGCGGGGTCATGGCCTCCACCCATGTGGGAGGCTTCTCCGGGGCTTTTATTCCGGTGTCCGAAGATGAAGGTATGGTAGCGGCAGTCCGTTCCGGTTCGCTATGCTTGGATAAACTGGAAGCCATGACCAGCGTCTGTTCCGTGGGCCTTGACATGATCGCCATTCCCGGGGATACCTCCCCAGCCACGATTGCGGCTATCATCGCCGATGAAATGGCCATCGGCATGGTGAACCATAAAACCACCGCAGTACGGCTCATCCCCGTGCCCGGTAAACAGGTCGGTCAGTGGGCCGAATTCGGCGGCCTCCTGGGAGGCGCCCCTATCATGGGGGTAAATCCGGCCAAAAGCGATGCCTTTATTGCCCGGGGAGGCACAATCCCCGCGCCGATCCATAGTTTCAGAAATTAAGGCCCAAGGGTAACACACCACCCTCTGCTCAGGTGACGGTTAAGTCGAGGTAACGTTCATAACCTGGGCGCGCAGGTCGTCCAGGTTGCCGGTGAGCTTGTTGTTTTCCAACGTGTTTTCTAACATGATACTCCGCTCATAATTAATGATGAACCAGGTCTTTAGTAGCTTACACCCTCCTCTGTGAATCGTGGAAGTTTTGGAACATACATAAACGTAATAAATTAATTATCAAAATTACATTTACGTATTTTCTTCGGCTATGGTATATGCTTTTTCCCCGTATTCCCCCAATTTTTTAACTTGGCACAGTTATTGCAATATAAAACTGAAAGGAGAATCAATGAGCGCCGCTCTAAACAGCCACCTGTGGAAACTGGACGAAGCAGTTGAGATTTACTGTAAAGATATTGGTATGACCTATCATGCCGAAGGCGATCGTGATGTCAAAGCCCTTGTGGGGATAAACATCAAGATAAAAAAAGGTGAGTTTGTTTCACTCCTGGGGCCTTCAGGTTGTGGTAAGACTACCCTGTTGCGAATAATCGGTGATTTAGTGATGCCCACGGAAGGTTCTATCTATATAGACGGCGGTCTGCCGCAGAACGCGCGGTTAAAGAAAAAATACGGCATGGTGTTTCAGAACGCGGTCTTGTACGACTGGCGGACGGTTTGGAAAAATGTGCGTTTGCCCCTGGAGATACTCAAGCTACCCAAGGCCGAGGCATCGGAACGAATCAACACGGTGCTTGAATTGGTAGGACTCACGAAGTTTAAAAACCACTACCCAAGGGAACTGTCAGGCGGAATGCAGCAGAGGGTTGCTATTGCCAGGGCCTTTGCCATCAACCCCGAAATGCTTCTGATGGATGAGCCTTTTTCCGCCCTGGATGAATTTACCAGGGAGAAACTGCACGAGGACCTTCTGCGGATTTGGCGGCAGACCAACAAAACCATTGTTTTTGTTACCCACAACATAGCGGAATCAGTTTTCCTGTCGGATAAAGTGTTTGTGTTAAGCCCCCATCCGGGACGGCTTTCGGCGGAGATAACGATTGATCTGCCCCGGCCGCGGCTTCCTGAAATGCGGAACAGCCCTCAGTTCAATGACTTAGTCTTCAAAATACGAAACAGTTTCGAGGGTATATAATGAACGCTAGTAGTGTTGAACGCTTCAAAGGCCGTATTGTTGTTCTAGTTTGGCTTTGCGTTATCTTTCTTCTGTGGCAGGAAATCTCGTTTGTCCTGGCGGATGTGGTAAAAGATAAAATGGCCTCCAGGACGCTGCCTTATCCGCACCTTGTCATTTCAAGCCTTTTTACCCGGGGCGCTTTGATATTTTCTCATGCCGGAGAAACCCTCTCCCGCGCATTGCTTGGCTTCCTCTTTGGCGCGGGAGCGGGCTTTCTTCTGGCGCTGGCAATGAGCCTTGCCGTGATTGTAGAACGTATGCTGTTTCCCTATCTGCTCATCTCCCAGATGATACCTATTCTGGGGCTGGCGCCTGTCTTAAGCGGAATCATCGGTGATATAGGGCGGACCCGTATCTTCATCGCGGCGTTCATCACTTTTTTTCCGGTCGCCGCCAATACCCTTGCCGGTTTTAAAAGCGTCGAGCCTGAAAAATTGACCCTTATGTATTCCCTGGCGGCAAACAAGTACACCGTGTACCGCAAATTGATAATACCCGCAGCGCTGCCGTTTTTGTTTTCCGGCCTGAAGATCGCCGCTCCTATGGCGATAACCGCAGCCATTCTGGTTGACACCCTGGGAGGCGCGTCGGGCTTGGGCTATCTAATTACCTATTCGTTGTACGGCGGTTTTCCCATCATGGTTTTCTGGTCAAGCGTATTACTCTCGGCGGTACTGGGGATTCTGAGTTATCAGATGATAATCGCGGTAGAAAAAGTCTGTATGCCTTACAAGTACGGATGAAGGTAAATGAACAGTAAAAGTTCCCGTTTTTTAACGGACATCCTGCCGCCGCTTCTGTTCGGCATTTTCATCATAGTTATCAATGAAACAGGGATACTGCACCGAGTCCTGGGGGTGTCGGAAGTTCAGCTTCCTAAGATTGATACTATTTTGAGGGTCATTCTGGAGAACCGCGCAAAGGTCGCGCGTGATTCCTGGGTAACGGTACGGGTGTTTCTCGTGGGAATCGGGATTGGTTCCGCCGCGGGATTCTTCGCCGCGCTCTTCGCGGCCTTATGCCCCCTCTGGGGCAGGGGCGGCCTTACCATCATTTCCGCGTTCAACGCGATCCCCATTGTAGCCCTTTCCCCCATCATGCGGCTGTGGTTTGCTTCCTCGGCCTTTGCCGCGAAGAGCGCGGTTGTTTCCCTCGTCAGCATGGTCGCCATGAGCGTGAACGTATACCGGGGCCTTACGGATCTCAAGCCCTTTTCATTGGACCTCATTGAATCCTACGCGGGCACCAGGGCGGACGCCTTTTTCAAGCTCCGCCTTCCAAACTGTCTGCCCTACATATTCACCGCCCTGCGCATCAATATCGCCTCGGCCATGATAGGCGTTATCATCAGCGAATATTTTGCCGCTTCTGTGGAAGGGCTGGGATTTGAAATCCGTAACAGCCTCCGGACAATGCAGATGACCGTAGGCTGGGCGTATATTCTAGTGGCGTCCGTACTAGGGATTGGGTTCTTTGTTTTAACGGTAGGTCTGGAAAGAGTCCTGTTCAGGCACCGGCAATGATTTGAAAAAACTTAGCCTTATCGCGGTTAAGTTTCAAATAATTTTTTTAATCAGGAAGGAGGAAAAAATGAAAAAAAATGGAAAGAGGGTAACGCTGACGATTGTCGCGGCGTTATTGTGCGCGGGCGCGGCTTTTGCTGGTGGTAAAAGCGATGTTCCCGCAGTTGGGCAGGATGCCATTCGTATTCAGCTCAAATGGCTGCCCCAGGCTCAGTTCATGGGGTATTACGTAGCGGCGGCGAAAGGCTACTACGAGGATGAAAATCTCAAGGTAGAAATCATCCCCGGCGGCGGTGATATTACCGAAACCGCCGCAGTGTATTCGGGCCAGGTTGACGTCGGGGTTACCTGGGTTTCAAACCTGATCGTAGCCCGGGCCAACGGCCTCGATCTTATCAACGTGGCCCAGATCTACCAGCGGTCGGGCCTTGTCCTGGTGACCAAGAAAGAGTCGGGCATTACCAAGGGCGCGGACATCAACGCCGCGACAAAAGTCGGCAACTGGATGGGCGGCAATGAATACGAAATCAAGGCGCTGTTGGCTAAACTCGGTATGCCGGATAAATCCCTTATTCAGCAGGGATTCGACATGAACGATTTTGATAACGGCAATATCACCGCCGCTTCCGCCATGACTTATAACGAGCTGGGGCTGGTAAAGAATGCCTACGAGGGCGCGTTGGGGTACGGCGGCGGAGTGAACGTCATTGACATGAACGACGAAGGGGTCGCCATGCTGGAAGACTGCATGTTTGTCAAAGAGTCTTGGGCCAAAGCCAATCAGGACAAGCTGGTACGGTTTATCCGCGCATCCCTTAAAGGCTGGAAATACGCCTGCGAGAATCCCAAAGAAGCCGCGCAAATCGTGTTCCAGGCAGGTTCCAGCGTGTCGGCGCCCCATCAGGAATACATGGCCGCTGAAGTGGCAAAACTGGTAATGATTGATACCAAAGGGGATCCGGTATCGCCGGACAATCTCGGCGCCTTTGATGAGGCGGCCTTCCGGACAACCCTGGCTGAAACCCAGTCTTACGCGGGCCTTGCCGACTCCAGCGCCGCGGCAAAGCTGAAGGCCCTGACTACCGCGGAAATCTACACCGACGTTTACTTGAAGGCGGCGAAGTAATTTTTTTGGAGGGGGAGCGGCTGGAGCGGGGGCTTCCCTTCATACCTTGATGAATGAGGAGAATTTATGGATTTAGTCATTAAGAACGGGACCATTGTTTCGGGGAATAGTGAGTTTACGGCTGATCTTGGGATACAAAACGGGCGGATAGCCGCCATCGGCGGGGACATAGGCGCCGCCGAAACGGTTGATGCTTCGGGGCTTTACGTGCTTCCCGGGGCGGTGGACGTTCATACCCACTTGCAGATGCCCTTTGGCGGTACGGTTTCCGCGGATAGTTACGAGGCCGGGACCCGGGCCGCGGTATGCGGCGGGGTTACTACGGTTTTCGATTACGCTATCCAGCGCACGGGTAAGGGCATCGTCCAGACGGTTGAGGAACGCCGCTCCCTTGCCGAGCCGGGCCTCTGCGCGGATATTGCCTTTCACTGCGCCATAACCGACCTCGGCGGGCAGGGGGAACTCCTCCAAGAATTTTCCAGTGCGGCGGATTACGGCGTATCCAGTTTCAAGTGTTTCATGGTGTACAAGAAAGAAGGCATGATGATTGACGACGGGATGCTCATGCGCATCATGGAGAAAGCTGGGGAGACCGGTATTCTTACCAATGTTCATGCGGAAAATCCCGATGCCATTGACGCGCGGATTGCGGCGTTTCTTGCGGCGGGAAACACGGGCCCCTGGTATCACTATTTGAGCCGCCCGGAGTTTGTCGAGGCTGAAGCGGTGAAACGGGCCATCCATTGGGCAAAGGCTTTGGGGGCTAAACTCTACATCGTCCACCTTGCCTGCAAGGAAGGGGTAGAAGAAATGGCAAAGGCAAAGGCCGAAGGGCATAGCATCTTTGCCGAAACCTGCCCTCAGTACCTTGAGTTTACCAGGGATGTGTACAAACGGGAGGACGGCAGGAACTTTGTCTGCTCGCCCCCCATGAAGGGGGCGGAAAGCCGGGAAGCCCTGTGGAAGGCGGTCAAACTTGGGGTGATTGATACGGTCGCCACCGATCACTGCCCCTTCATGCAGGCGGAAAAAGACTGGGGTAAAGATAATTTCACCAAGATCCCCAACGGCTGTCCGGGGATAGAGAACCTCTATCCCTATATGCTTTCCGCCGCGAATACCGGTATAATTTCTTTCTCCAGGGCAGTACAACTCTGCGCCGAAACGCCGGCGAAACTCTTCGGCTGTACTTCCAAGGGCAGTATCACGGTGGGTAAGGACGCTGACATTGTGCTTTACGACCGGAATAAGGAATTTATTATCAGCGTTAAAAACATGCACTCCGATTACGATCAGACCATCTGGGAGGGGGTTAACCTTAAAGGCTACCCGGTAAAGACATTTCTACGGGGAAGCCTGGTGTACGATAAGGGGAAGTATACCGGGAAACCCGGACAGGGACGTTACGTCAGGCGTTCCGAGAGCGGCTGTCTATGATGCGTAAAGCGGACCACTTCATCGATCCGATAGAGGAAGCCTCACGCTGTCTGCTCTGCCACGACGCGTCCTGCGCCGCCGCGTGTCCTCGGCGGAAAAAGAGGGAAGAGACTTGCGATCCCGCGTTTTTTATCCGGGGCATCCGTTTCGACCTGGGCGCGTCCGCCCTTGAAAGCATGGAGGGCTGCAGGGTGTGTAAACGTTGCGAGCGCGCCTGTATTCATTACGATTATCCGGTGCGCATCATGGATGTCTATAACGCCGTATCGTTCGCGTCTGCGGGCATAAAACGCCGGGGCGTCACATTCAGACTGGGCCTTACCAACGACCGCTATTACCGGAGCAGGCCCAAACCCCTGGCGGCGGATGCGGGCGCGCTGACCCTTAGCTTTTGCGGCGTCAAGTGCGAGAATCCCTTCTTTCTTTCATCGTCCATTGTGGCCGCGAATTACGAAATGTGCGCGCGGGCGCTACGGGCTGGCTGGGGAGGCGTCGTATTCAAGACCATAGGGTACGGCGAGATACGAGATGTTTCACCCCGGTTCGACAGCATAGGAAAGGAACGCACGCCCTTTGTGGGTTTCCGCAACCTTGAGCAGATTTCCGACCGGCCCGCGCAGGATAACTTCACGGACCTTAAAAGGCTGAAGGAAGAATTTCCTTCCAAGGTGATCATCGCTTCTATCATGGGGCAGAACGAGGGGGAGTGGACGGCCCTGGCAAAGGAATGTGAAGCCGCCAAGGTTGACCTGATCGAATGTAACTTTTCCTGTCCCCACATGAGCGAGGAGGGCCTGGGCAGTGACGTGGGACAGAACCCTGAACTGGTCGGCGCGTTTACCAAGGCGGCTCGGAAGGGAAGCCGCCTGCCCATACTTGCCAAGATGACCCCCAACCTGGGCAACATGATACCTCCCGCTGAAGCGGCCCTTGCCGCAGGCGCGGATGGTATTGCCGCCATAAACACGGTAAAGAGTTTTACCGGTTTTAACAGCGATACTTTGCGGGCCCTCCTTGACGTAAACGGCAAGACCTGTGTTTCCGGTTATTCGGGGAAAGCGGTTAAGCCTATCGCACTGCGGTTCATCTCGGACCTGAAAACATGGAAGGGGACGATGAACGCGCCGGTAAGCGGCATGGGCGGCATAGAAACATGGAAGGACGCCCTGGACTTTCTGCTCCTGGGCTGTGCCAACCTTCAGATAACAACGGCGGTTATGCAGTACGGCTACCGCATCATAGATCAGCTCAAACTGGGGCTTCTGGGTTTTATGCGGCATCATCATTACCTGAGCCTTGCCGAACTTGTCGGCAAGGGGCTGGGCGTTTTCGCGGCGGCCAATGAGCTTGACCGCCGGAGCGTCCAGGCTGCCGTTCTGGACAGGGAAAAGTGTCTTGGCTGCGGACGGTGCTACCTTTCATGCAGGGATGCCGGCCACGGTGCGGTGATCTGGGACGCCCGCAAGCGGCTCCCTGCAATAGACAGGGCCGCCTGTGAAGGATGCCATCTGTGTTTGTACGTCTGTCCTTCGGGGGCGTTGAGCGCCGGAGCCCGTACGGAAAGAGCGAAATAAAACAGGAGAGCGCAATGTATCAGTGTAGTAAAGACCGGGTAAAGGACAAGATAGAAACCTTTTCCCGATTCGGGTCAACCGGAAACAGGGGCATCACCCGCTTCTCCCTTTCCAAAGAGGCAATCGCCGCCCGAAATGAGTTTACAAAACGCATGGTCGCGATAGGCGCGGAAATCGTAACCGATGACATGGCGAATATGTACGCCACCATTGCCGGTTTCGGCGCGGGACTGCCCCGTATCGCGCTGGGAAGCCATGCGGACTCGGTGAGGAACGGCGGCAACTACGACGGCATTCTCGGCGTTATTACCGCGATGGAAGTACTGGAAACCGTTGTGTCGGAAAAGATACCCCACCGCCATCCGCTTACCGCGGTGATATGGACCAATGAGGAAGGCTCTCTCTACCCGCCGGCCATGATGTCATCGGGAGTCATCTGCGGAAAGTTCGACAAGGCCGCCGTGCTTGCGTCAAAAGGCGTTTCCGCCGAAGCGGGATCATCGGAGATGACCTTTGGCGAGGCCCTCGCCGCATCGGGTTTCGCGGGAGACGAGAAAAACCGGCTTAACCCACAGGACTATTGCGCCATGCTTGAACTGCACATTGAACAGGGGCCTGTGCTGGAAGCTGAAAAAAAACAGATAGGCGTTGTTGACGGCGTTGTTGGCATGTTCAATTACCGTATCAAAACCCGCGGCCAGGCCGATCACGCGGGCACTACGCCCATGTCCTTCAGGAAGGACGCGCTGCTGGCGGCGGCCTCGGCCATCAAATGGATACACGCGGAACTGGATACATTTCCCCAAGATATTGTATACACCACCGGCGAGATAAAATTGCATCCGAATGTCCATACGGTTATCCCCGACGACGTTGATTTTTCCCTTGATGTCCGCCATTGGGACCCGGCCGTCCTTGCCCAAGCCCTGGAAACTATAAAGAGCATTCCGAAGGAATTTGATAACTGCGCGGTAACGTACAAAGAAGCGTGGTCCCGCGCCCGATGTGAATTCAACAAGGAACTGGTAGGCCTTGTCGAAAAGAATACCAGGGCGCTCGGCTATTCGTATATGATAATGCATTCCGGGCCGGGGCATGATGCCCAGTATGTTTCCGGTATGCTGCCGACAACGATGATCTTTGTCCCCAGCAAGGACGGACGAAGTCATTGTGAGGAAGAGTTTACTACCCTTGATGAAGCCTGGGCGGGCGTCAATGTCGCGCTTAACACGGCGCTCGACATAGACAAGAAATAATAGAAAAGGAGAAATTTGATGTCTGAACAAACCGTAAAAACAAACCATTCCCGGTACAATTTGCAGTCCTGGTCAAAACAGAAGGGACTCAACCCCATCGTCATTGAAAGGGCCGAAGGGATCTATATGTGGGACCCTTCGGGGAAACGCTACACCGACATGTCCAGCCAGCTTGTCAACCTGAACCTTGGACACGGCAACCGGGCAATCATCGAGGCGGTTAAAAAACAGGCGGAACAGTACTGCTATATTTCGCCTTCCTATGGAAATGAGGCCCGGGGCGAGCTGGCAAAAATGATTATCGAACTTTTGCCGGACAATTTCGGCAAGGTCTTCTTTACCAACGCCGGCGCGGACGCGAATGAAAATGCGATCAAGCTGGCCCGTATGTATACAGGCCGTTACAAAGTTTTTTCCCGGTACCGTAGCTATCACGGTTCAACCTTTGGTGCGGGCAATCTGACCGGAGAACCCCGCCGCTATCCCCTGGAACCGGGCATCCCCGGCTTTGTCAAATTCTTCGACCCGTACATTTACCGGGATGATCTCAAATTCGCCTGCGAGGAGGAAGCCGCGGCTTATTATGTGCGCCGCTTCCGTGAACAGGTAATCTATGAAAATCCCGATAGCATAGCCGCGGTGATCTGCGAGACGGTAACCGGATCAAACGGCGCCATTATTCCGCCCCGGGGTTATTTTGAGGGCCTGCGCGGGGTTTGTGATGAATTCGGCATCATGCTGATCTGCGACGAGGTGATGATGGGGTTTGGCCGAACGGGAAAGATGTTCGCCTTTGAACATTTCAACATCAAGCCCGACATCGTTTCTTTCGCCAAAGGCGTAACCTGCGGGTATGTTCCGCTTGGAGGCTGCGCGGTATCGTCAAAGATCGCCGAATACTTTGACGATACCTTCCTTTCCTGCGGCCTCACCTACAGCGGCCACCCCCTAGGCTGTGCCGCCGGAATCGCCGCGGTCAACTACTACAAGGAGCACAAGATTCTGGACAACGTAAACGCCCGTGGAGCGGAACTGCGGACTATACTTCAAGGCCTCAAAGAAAAACACCGGAGCGTGGGCGACGTGCGCTGCATAGGTCTTTTCGGCGCGGTTGAACTGGTGAAGGACCGGGCGACACGGGAAGCCCTTGTTCCCTATGGAAAAGATCCCCAGGGGATCATGAAGCGGATAAACGGGGAACTTGCAAAACGGGGCTTTATGACCTATACTCATGAAAACATGATCCTTGTGGCGCCGCCGCTTATTATTACGGCGGAGCAGCTTGCCGAAGAGATGGCGGTCATGGATGAAGTGCTTAACACGGCGGATGGAATGGTATGATGAATTATTACATGCCCACGAAAGTAGTGGGGGGCGAAAACTGTATTTTTGAGAACCGCGCGCTTTTTAAGGAGTTGGGGAATAAGGCCCTGATTGTTACCGGACGGACTTCGACCAAAAAGAACGGCTCCTGTGATGACGTGGTAAAAGCCCTGGAAGCCAACGGCCAGGCATATACCCTCTTTGATCGGGTGATGTCAAACCCGACGATAGCCTGCGTTTTTGACGCAGCCGGGGTGGCCCAGCGCGAGGGCTGTGATTTTGTCATTGCCCTGGGGGGCGGCTCCCCTATGGATGTGGGCAAGGCGGCGGCGGCTGTTGCGGTGAACCCCCTGCCCGTCGGCGCCCTGTTTACAACGCCTTTTGACAAAGCCCTGCCCGTGGTCGCCGTCCCCACCACCGCCGGGACAGGCTCGGAGGTAACCCAGTACGCGCTGCTTACCAACGACGCCATTCAATCAAAATCTTCACTCTCTTCGCCCCTACTCTTTCCCCGCGCTGCCTTCCTGGACCACCGGTATCTTTCGAGTTTGGGATGGAACACCATGATTAACACGGCCCTGGATACCCTCTCGCACGCGGTAGAAGGTTCGCTAGGGGTACGCGCCTCGGCCGTTACGGAGGCCGCCGCGCAAAGGGGCATCCGGCTTTTTGCCGAATGCCTTCCTGCCCTCAAGTCCCGCAGCTTCGATGATCCCGCGGTCCGGAAGAAACTGCTTTTTGCCGCAACCCTGGGTGGCATGGTTATCGCCAACACGGGAACGCTGGTGGTTCACGCCATGGGTTATTCCCTCACCTATTTCAAGAAGGTGGATCACGGCAGGGCTAACGCCCTCCTTCTCGGCGCGTATCTGAAGTTTGTTCAAGGGAAGGAGAAAGCCGCCGGTACAAACCGTGTCGGCGAGATACTTTACGCGCTGGGTATGAGAAACCTTGACGAATTTGACGCTGCCATAGATGGACTTTTGGGAGACCGGGAAAAACTCACCGCCGCGGAAATCGAACAATACGCGCAGACCGGGATTCACGCCAAACACATCGCTAACGGTGTCATTAAACCC
>JAITJS010000135.1 GCA_031278815.1 Treponema sp. | reverse complement strand
GGGGACGGAGTTCGACCCAGCCTGAGGCGATGTCGTGGCGGTCAGGCATCAAACCGATGGTTTGCGCTGCCCGGCATCCCGTTCTCCACAGTGGTGAACCCTGGCAAGCTCGAAAAAACCGGGGATTCGTTCATCCCAGGGATACTGGGTCTGTACCGGGATATGCTTTTTCAGGAGATTTCCCGGTTAAGGTTTGTTTTATGCTCAAAGCTACCCTCATTTTGTCCTGCGATCCCTCCACCGGAAGAGTGTAAGTGGGTTAGCATTTTATTTTGAGGCATGATCTTTTTGGGGTTAGATTATTTATGAGGTAACGCGCTACATTGACCCTTCAAGACTTCAATACTATACTGTAATTGCTTTTGTAAAAATTTCAAACTCTATAAGAAACTAGGAGGTAGTAGGTGATTATTATCGGGGAAAAAATCAATGGTTCTATTCCCTCGGTGGCCAAGGCTATAGCTGCAAAAGATGGGGATTCCATCCGTCGCTTGGCGGAAAAACAGAGCCGGGCAGGGGCCGCGTTTATTGATGTATGTGCTTCTGTACCAGGGGAAGTAGAGCTGGAGGTCCTGGCATGGCTGATTGGGCTGGTGCAGGAAGTAAGTGATGTCCCGATTTCTATTGACAGCCCTCATGCGGCGCATTGCGTCCAGGCCATTCCGCTGTGCAAAAAGCCGGGACTCATCAATTCCGTATCCGGGGAAGGGGACAAGATCCAGCAGGTATTCCCGGTGATTGCCGATACCCCCTGGCAATGTATCGCCCTGCTGTGTGATGACACGGGAATCCCCAAGACTCTAGAAAAACGTTTAGCGGTTTTTGAGCGGATCCTGGAGCAGGCCGCAGCTTATAAGATAGCGCCCCATCGCCTCTATATCGATCCCTTGGTAGAGATGCTGTGTACCGCGGAAGAAGGCATTGCCCTGGTAAGCAATACCGTAAAAACCCTGCGGAAACGGTCCGAAGATATCCACATCATCGGTGCGGCGAGTAATGTTTCCTTTAATTTGCCTGCCCGTAAATACGTCAATCAAGGCTTTCTCATCTTGGCCATGCAAGCAGGTATGGATAGTGCGATCCTGGACCCCCTCAACAAGGACATTCAGGGCCTCATCTACGCCACCGAAGCCCTGTTAGGGCAGGATGAATTTTGCATAGAATACATCGGCGCCTTCCGCGAGGGGCGTTTTGGAAACTAACCGGAAACTGCACCGGGAAGCAGCGCGCTACCGGGTGCGTTGATTACAGGTAAGGAGCAGGTATATGTCAAAACTTGAGGCGATTGCCCAGGCAATCGAGGGAGGAAAGATAAAAATCATAGGAGGCTTGGTAGCAGAAGCCTTGGCAGAACAGGTGGATCCCCTCTCCATCCTGAACCAGGGAATGATCCAGACTATGGGCATCGTGGGAGATAAATTCAAGCGGGGGGATATCTTTGTTCCTGAGATGTTGATTGCTGCTAAGGCCATGAAGAAAGGAGTGGAAGTCCTGAAACCCCATCTGGCAGGGCAGGCGGATGTGAGCTTGGGTACCTGCATCATCGGCAGCGTAGCCGGGGATATGCACGATATCGGGAAGAACCTCGTGGCCATGATGATCGAAAGCGTAGGGTTTGAAGTCATTGATTTAGGGGTGGATGTGTCTAGCGAGGCATTCATCAAGGCCATCAAGGAACACTCAAAAGTCAAGATCGTGGCCTTTTCAGCCTTGCTTACCACTACCATGCCTGCCATGAAGGCTTCGGTGGCTGCGGTCAAGGCTTCGGGATTACAAGGGTTTAAAATCATCGTTGGAGGAGCTCCTATTACCGAGGAATATGCCATCCAGATTGGGGCTGACGGGTATTCTCCAGATGCAGGAAGCGCTGCGGTAACAGCTAAGAGACTCATTACCTAAGTAAGGAGCTACTCTCCTTATTAGGTAGGATAAACGAGAGAAAACGTTTAGGAGACGGGAGGCGTCCCAGTCTCTTGGGGTTTTCTCTAAAAGAGCGGTGAAACCTTGCAAAGCCTGGGACATTTGAGGAGATGGACCAGGCGGTTTATGGTCCAGTGTACGATAGGGATCCGTGGACAAAGTCTCCAAGGGTTTTCTCCGTTTATCTTTATTATGGAAGGATCCCAGTCCTTCTATCAATAAAAAGGCGGTTCTATGAGAGGACTTGAAGCAGTACACGCTTTGGCCTTAAGCTGCGGGTTTAGCCATGTAGGATATTTAGATGTAGGGACCATGCGGGTACGGATCGAAGTTCGGGATAGCTGTGAGGAAAACAAGTGCCGCTCATATCGTACCAACTGGGCCTGTCCTCCTGGATGCGGGACCTTAGGGGAATGTGAACAGCGGATCCAGAGTTATCACCAGGGGCTTATCCTGCAAACCACCGGTACCCTGGAGGACTCCCTGGATTATGAGTCCATGGAACGGATCGCCCTTGAGCATGAGAACAACCTGGATGCTTTTAGAACGCGTATACAGAGCCGCTATCCCGGTTGCCTCGTGATGGGTGCAGGGCCTTGTAAGCGCTGTAGGGAGTGTACCTATCCCCATGAGCCATGCCGTTATCCCAAACAGATGACTATTTCTATGGAAGCGATGGGTATGCTGGTGAGCGAGGTGTGCAAAGACAACCATCTCCCCTATTATTACGGTCCGAATACCTTAACCTATGTAGGCTGCGTTCTTTTGTATTAGGGGTTTTCTTTTATTGACGGTCTAGCGTGTGTATTGTACATTCGAGGAATATCCAGGGCTTGGGATTACTGCAAATCGGATATAAGGAGGGTCTATGCAAGCTGCCATCCTTATCAAAGGGGGCCTTGTGGTGGGGGAAGACAAGGAAGTCCAAGGGGATGTGCGTATCATCGGGGAACGGATCGCTGCGGTGGGGAAGGATTTACCTCCAGAAAAGGGGGAAGAGATCATTGACGCCCAAGGGAAGATCCTGATTCCCGGCGGGATCGATGGGCATACCCATTTGAACCTGGATCTGGGTTTTACCCGGGCGAGCGATGATTTTTATACCGGAACCGTAGCCGCTGCCTGGGGAGGAACCACCACTATCGTGGATCATCCCGGCTTCGGACCTGCAGGGTGCCCGCTGGATCATCAGATCACCGCCTATCATGCCCTAGCTGCAGGTAAGGCGGTGATTGACTACGGCTTTCACGGGGTGATTCAACAGGTGGACGAGCAGACCCTTGACCGGATGGGCTCCCTGGCAGATGAGGGGATCCCCAGTTACAAGGTATATCTGACCTATGACTATAAGCTCTCTGATGGGGATGTGTACCGAGTTTTAAAGCAGGCCCGTAAACAGGGGCTTTTGATTGCCGTACATCCTGAAAATGACGGGATTGTTGGGTATTTGCGAGCCCAGTTTGTAAGGGAAGGTAAAACCGCTCCGCGGTATCATCCCCTTTCCCGGCCTGCAGTATGTGAAGCGGAGGCGATCAACCGAATGCTCTTATGGGCGAACCTGGCTGGGGATGCGCCTCTCTACATCGTGCATCTGAGTAATGAACGAGGGCTTGCCTGTATCCGGGATGCCCGAAAGCGGGGACAGCAGCACCTGTATGCAGAGACCTGTCCCCAATACTTACTGTTGGATGATAGGGTATACGAGCAGCCCGGGGACGAGGGACTTAAGTACCTTATGTGTCCGCCACTGCGTAAACCTGAAGATATGGAAAGCCTCTGGGAAGGTTTGGCCGGGGATATTGATACGGTGGCCACGGATCACTGCCCCTTCTTCTTTGCAACCCAGAAGCTCCGGGGTAAGGATGATTTTACCCAATGCCCCTCAGGCGCGCCCGGCATTGAAGAACGCATCCCCCTGCTGTTTTCTGAGGGGGTTATGAAAAAACGAATCTCTCTCCGGCGTTTTGTGGACCTCTGTTCCACCAATCCTGCGAAACTGTTCGGTATGTATCCTCGAAAGGGGGTGATCCGGGAAGGGTCGGATGCAGATATCGTTATCATCGATCCCTCGGTAAAAAAAGTCTTGACCCAAAAAGCGCTCCACGCCCAAGTGGACTACAGCGCCTACGAGGGCTGGGAAGTACAGGGCTATCCTGAATGGGTTATTTCCCGTGGAGAGGTGCTTGTCCGGGAAGGGGTGTTTTCAGGTAGTCCAGGCCGGGGAAAATTCATCCCCCGAAAACGGATGGCGCTCAATAATACGAGTAGCGGCTAAGGAGGGGTCATGAAACGATTATTGACCATACTGCATGATGCCCTGCTGCGGAAACAACCCGTGGTGCTGGTAACCATTGTGGGTAGTACCGGTTCAACTCCCCGCGGGGCAGGATCACGGATGCTCGTAGGAGCGGAAGGGTATCTCTACGGAACCATCGGTGGAGGCATATCCGAACACCTGGCTGAAGAAGCAGCCAAAATCCTGATTCGAGAAAAGCGTTCCCAGATGAAAGCCTATATCCTCCATCCCAATGAAGAAGCGGATCTGGGGGCGGTATGCGGGGGCGATGTCAGCGTCCATTTTCAGTATCTGGATCCTGCGGATGAGGGTATTGCTCAGGTGATCCAGACGGGGATACGAGGGTTTACCGCCCGGGAGAACCTCTGGCTGGTAAATCACCTGGCTATAGGGCAGGGACCTGCCAGTTTAGGTCTTGTGGGGGAAACAGGACTGGTTCAGTGGACGGGACCGGTTCCCCAAGATTTGAAGGGGTTCTTAAGACCCCACAGAATCCAGATATGCCAGGGTGAAAAGCGCTATTTCTCCGAGCCTTTGGTACAGGCTAGTTTTGTCTACATCTTTGGAGCTGGGCATGTAGCCCAGGAATTGGTCCCCCTGTTGGCCCATCTGGACTTCCGCTGCATTGTCTTTGATGATCGGGAAAACCTAGTCTGCCCAAAACGGTTTCCCGATGCGGAAAAAACCATGGTCGGGGATTTTTCCGCTATTTCCTCTTTGGTACAGGTTACTCAAGAGGACTATGTAGTGGTGGTAACCCGCAGTCATGGATGCGATTTTCAGGTGGCAGCATTTGCCCTGGGGACCCCTGCACGGTATATCGGTATTATCGGGAGCCGAACAAAACTGAACTTCATCCGGGAAAAACTGAGGGCACTGGGGTTTAGCCAGGAGGCCATCACCGGAGAGCGGGTTCATGCGCCCATTGGACTTGCAATTAAGAGTGAAACCCCTGCGGAGATTGGGGTGAGCATCGCTGGGGAGCTTATCCTTGCCCGGGCAAATCCACTATCTGCAGATCCTTAAAAAACCGGCTCATTCCTCCCTCAAAGAATAAGCCGTAACATTACAAAAGAAACATCTTTAACCGGGTCAGCAAGCCATTCCTTGAGAAGGATGAGCCAAAAGCCTCTGACCCTTGCCTGTGCTATAAGATTCTTGGAAACCTTATTCCGTAACCCCTCCGATAACGGTAATTCGACCGTCGGTTTCAGGGGAGATGGTACCTACGGCCTGCAACGCTTCCAGCACCACCCAGGAATCTATCAGGGAAGTGTTAAAGGGTTCCTGGGCCTTATTGAGGACCGTATACCCGTCTCCACCGCCCAGGAGGTAACTGTTGGTGCAGAACCGGTACACCTTATCGGGATCAACCGGCTCATTGTGGATGGTCAAGTCCTTGAGGATACCAGTGCCTTGGGTATAGTCAATGGTGTACCGTACTTCCTGAGATACCTGGGCCCAGCCCCCATTTCCCTGGGGTATGGAGGCAATGAAAGAAAACAAGTCGATAATTTCAGAGCCCTTGAGGGAAACGATGTAGAGGTAATTCTCAAAGGGAAGCACCGTAAGGACCTGTTCCCGGGTGATCAGACCTGTAGGAATACCCGCCCGAATATTACCCCCATTAATGAAGGCAAAGTCTACGGCTTGGCCGGTAGTGTTGAAATACCAGACCATACCATCACAGATGGCGTCTCCCAGAGGAGATTCAACTTTCCGGGGCAAACGATTACCAATCACGAACTCATCAGTCGCTTCCCCTACCACCTCTTTAAGGCTCTCATCGGCTTTGGTAATGTAGGGGTTTAACAGCGTGATTGTTTCCTGATCTTGGGCAATTTCCATGGGCATCCAGAAAAAATCCACCAGTTTTCCCTTCTCTATAGACAATTTCCCCTGACCTATATATTTTCCCCATTCATAAGCGGTAACAATATAGGTATTATCCACCTTGAGGGGCTCCTCAAAGAAGGAATGGGAATGACCGTCCACAATGATATCAATGCCGGGAACTGCAGCGGCCAATTCTGGCGAGGTAATATGATCCGGTGCTTCTTTCACGTCTCCGATATGGGTGATGCCGATAACCAGGTCAACCTGTTCTTGATTCCTCAAAATATCCACCATTTCCCGGGCAGCGTCGATCTCGTTGATGAAGTGCAAGCTCGGATCCGGACTGGCGATCACCTGGGTCCGCAGGGTGGTAATCCCAAACAGTCCTACGGTAAACCCATCGTATTGTTTTACCACATAGGGAACCCCCAGATAAGCACCGTCCGCGGTTTTGATATTGGAGGTAATAACCGGAAACGTAACCAATTCCCTCTGGCGCTGCAACTGCTCCATATCTTTATCAAATTCATGGTTTCCCAGAATCGCCGCATCATAGCCCATGAGGTTATACGCTAAGAGATCTGGTTCTGCTGCAAACATATTGGAAAGGGCGGTTCCCGTATTGATATCTCCTGCATCAAGCAACAGGACCTGGGGATTAAAGGCCTTGATGGCTTTAATATACATGGCTCGCCAGGCAAGACCCCCCCGGCCGTTGTTGGGCACTATCGTACCATGGTGGTCATTGGTATGAAGCAGAATGAGTTCATAGGTTTTCGATTGGTCAGGCTGCGTGGGCTGGACCGACTGAGTACTTTGAGGGGATTGTACCACTGGGCTTGGCTGAACCGGTTGGGTACTTTGAGGGGATTGTACCACTGGGCTTGGTTGGACCGGTTGCGTCTGAGCAGTTTGGGTTCGGGCGAACACCTCCCGTTGTTTTGTTCGTATCAGAGTGGAAAGTTCAGCTTCCGATACGGGTCTTGCAAAAAGCGGCAAATTCATGAAGGATACTAAAAAAGCCACCACCAGCAAGGGATACTTACATTTCATGTTGACGTCCTCCGAAAAATGAATATAATACAACTATAAAGTAGTATATATAGAGTATATGAAGAACTCATGGGTTTGTCGAGATGCTTTCATGCAAGCATGGAAATTTTAGCGGTTCTGGGAGGGTGCCTATAAAAGCCCTGGGGAAGTATATTAGGGCTTTTAACTCAAGCTCTATAGGATTGAGGAATAAAGATGGCTAAAAAAAGTTTTTTTCACCATACTGCTAGGAAGCATTATCAATGGGATACAGCAAAAGAAGCGGATTCGGTTGCACGAACCAGCGCTTTTCCGATAAAAAGGAGTTTATTGTATCGGGCACGTCAGGTGAAAGGATATATCGTATCTCCCCATAGTATTGATTTCTCACAGCTGGAGCAGCATAGTAAACCCTATGGTATTGATGGTAAAGACGCCCAGGAAATACAAGCCCATATTGAGGCGCTGAGCCATAAGAATCGGATCAGCTCAAAAGAACTAAAAATAACTCCCACTAAAAATGCAGTGGTATTCCCTTTGGTGGTTAATACGCTTATGTGGGGACTAGCAGCCGGTACCCTGATACTTATTGGCCAGGTCGTTACCAGGGATAGAGTTCAATCACGGTATGGACAGGGCTTCTCTTCCGTGGAAGGTCAGCTTATCCAGCAAATGCGCCAGGATTCGGACTTACGCCTTTCCGAAAAGGAACAGGAAATAGAAGCAATACGAAAACAATTAGCTACCATCAAGATAGAGGAACGTAATACGGTCAATCAGTTTGAAGAGCTCTATAAGCAACGGGAAAGAGAGCTCCAAACCCGTTTAGAACAGGATATGGCAGATGAACGGCAACGGCTTAGCTCCACCGGAATTTCTACGGGAAATATAGAAGCCTTAGTGTCCGCCTATGAACAGAAACGATTTGTCTATTATCGTGCAGAATTGGATAGATACCAAGTCCAGCTTGAAGCGGAACGGGAAGCGGCCCGGGTGAATTACCAGCAGCTCCAGGATAAGTATCAGCAAGATTTACGGAGCCTTAATGAGGAACGGCTGTTCATTAAGGAAACCCTAATCCAGCAGGAAAATCAGCTTCGTCTCGGTATGGCAATTGGTACGACTATAGAGGCTACTGCTAGTCTTGAAGAGAACGCAGCCTTAGCAGAAGCCAAGAATAAGCTGGAAGTATTGCAGGAACAACAGCAACAAGCCAAGCAGCGGGATAATCGTATAATCGGGATGTATCATGTAATACGGACCAGTTTGGAACAAGAACGCTACCGAGAGGCCTTGGTACAAGCGGAATCCTTGATTCGGTACCTTGGAGAGACCCCATCAGATCGTCTTGCTGCACAGCGGCATAGTTTAGATACCTATTTAGCCGGTGCTTTAGCGCGGATAGCCAGAACCGAACTTACCAGATCCGAGGAACTCAGCCCTAAAATCACGGATATGGAAACGCAGATTGCCATCTTGACAGCGGATAATGCCCGGCTTACCCAGGTATCTCAAGAATTATCCCGGGCCTTGGCAGAGCAGGACCTCACCAAGAAGGCTGAAATAAGCGATCGCGATGCCCGTATTACCTTCCTTTTAAGTGATAATGCCCGGCTTACCCAGACCAATCAAGCATTAACCCAAACCTTGGCAGAGCAAGACCATACCAGGACGACAGAGAGAGGGGATCTGGAAGCCCGTATTGCCCTCCTTTCAGGAGAACATACCCGGCTTACCCAGGCAAACCAGGAATTATCCCAAGCCCTAGCAGCACAAGACCGCATCAGGACGACGGAGAGAGCAGATGAGGAAGCTCGTATTGCCCTCCTTTCAGGAGAAAATGCCCGGCTTACCCAAGCAAATCAGGAATTATCCCAAGCCCTGTCCGCTCAAAACCCGAAGGTTGCAGCGGAGTATCAAAGTAAACTTACCGCCTTGGAGGAGGATAACCGGCGGCTGAATCAACGCATAGAGGAACAAGTGAAAGCCTTGGCCCGTATTACTGATGAAGTAAATAAAACAGCCGACCCGGCGAATGCCTATATAGCGCTTACCAATGCCTATACCCGGTACACTGCCACCCCAAGGGAGTTCTCGGATATGGAGTACTTCTTTGATACACCGGAAATGGACCATACCTTCCCCGGCTTTTTAGACCATCTCAGGGATCTCAACAGGCAAATTTCCCAGGACGCATATCAAGAGGGTATTTCTAATGCCATGAGTATTATCGAAACGGCTTTACGGATCCCCCAGCAAGACACCAGAACCAAGTATCTGGAAGGCATTGGTGAACGATACGGCTCGGATCCCTATATCAGTAACTTAATTACTATGCTTTTAAGTCGCCTTTAGGGATTACCGGACTCATTATCATTTTTCCGTCATAACCTCAACCCCGTCCCAGTCCTCAGGGGGGGGAGTGGCGCTGTAACGGTAACAGCGTTCCTGAAAACGGAGCGCTGCCGGGTCCGCAGGGAGTATGCTGAGGACCCGTTGAAATCCCGAAAGGGCTTTTTGAAATTCCCGCTTATAATACCATTCAGTCGCTTCTTCATGGTAGTTCCATGCTATCTTTTCCTCATCGCTTAAGCTCAATCGGCTGGTAAAGATGGGAACCCCCTGGGTTTTACCCTTGACCGCCACCCGATCCATGACCCGGCAGGGAAGATCCTGGGCAATTTTTACATAAACCCCTTCTGAAAAGAGGACCGGCTCTTGGTATTTTTTGGTAAGCCCTTCCAAACGAGAGGCAAGGTTTACCGAGTCTCCAATGACGGTATAGTTCATTTTCTTGTCACAGCCGATATTGCCTACGGTTACCATGCCATAGTTGATCCCCACGCCGATGCGAAATTCTGGTGCGCCGAACCCTTTCTGAGCCTCATTAAAATCTTGAAGCCGGTCCATCATTTCCAGTCCTACCAATACTGAAGCCAGGGCATCGTTTGCATGGGATACGGGCGCTCCGAAGATAGCCATAATCGCATCTCCGATATACTTATCTACCACCCCGTCTCGATCCATGATGATATTCACCATGAGTGAAAAATACCGATTCAGAGAATTGACCAAATCATCCGGGGCCATACGTTCGGAGATGGTGGTAAAACTCCGAATATCTGAGAAAAGAATCGCGATTTCCCGGTTATTACCGATGAGCATCTTTTCAGGATTGATAAACACTTCGTCGATCACATCCTTGGGAACATACAACTGAAACACATTACGGATCTTCATTTCTCGTTTCTGAGCCACTGCCGCATCAAAGGCGTACTGTTTAACCTGTTCGTAGGCTACGGAAAGGTTCTTGAGCATAAGATTAAAGGTTTCAGAAAGCTGTCCAATCTCATCGTTGTAATACACCCGCACTGATTCCTTCAAGTTATTGGATTCTATGATGTTCCACATGGTTTTAACCAAGGCTTCCATGGGATTGGTCAAATACTGGGCCATAATAACAAGGATAAAAATGCCCGCGATCAAGGTGCCTATAAGGATATACAAGGTGGTTCTAAAGATCTGTTCTATGGTTCCATAAAACCGGCTCCGTTCTTCGGTAATAAAAAGCTGCCAAGAGAAAGGGGTAAAGGGGACGGTATAGGCAACTCGGGTGATTCCTCCTACCTTGATGGTGATGAAATCCTGACTGTGCCCTGCTCCATAGACCTTGAGGGCCTCCCGTTCTTCCGGGGAAACCGACCCAGGACCTGCTTGCATATCCACCATACCCTCAGTATCCAGGGCAAAGATGGCTTGGGTATCACTCCGCAATATCCCCCGGGAAAAACTTTCCACCGCAAACTTAGCGGCATTTTCCATCGTGGGATCTTCGGTTACATTATTATCTACCAGCAAATTCCACTGGCCATCGGCATAGTTTCTCACCTCTTCGGCCATAAGATTTAAAAAATCCACTGCCAGGCGATTAACCGCCGCGGCGGCGAGCATATAGGAAGAGACCCCCACCATTACCACGGCAACCGTTAAAAGGGGCAGCACCACCAAAAGTATTTTGACCCTAATCTTCACCGATTTAGTATAGTAAAGATGCCTCAGATTACGCAATACATATTTTTGAATCCCCGGATCAACTCCTATACCCTCCCCCATGACAGGGTTTCCTTCCAGGCCTCTCCGACTTTGTCGGGTTATACCACCGTATACAAAACACAGCCTGAGGGCCGGCAGGATTAAGAGTTTGCTTTGCGCCGTTGTATATTCTTGTACGCGATATTTTGTTTTACAATATCTGCCGTATTGGTAGTATGAAGCTTATTATCCACCACCTTGAGACTCGCATTCTCTTTCATAAATTTCTGTAACACCGGACCGGTCTCTTCCTGGGAGATGCCCACCATAGCAGCCAGTTCTTGTGGTCCGAACCCAAAGGTATACGAAGAATTCGGCTGCATGGATACCCGGTTCTTTTCCAGATCCGTGAGTAGCGCATCGCACAAACGGGCTACGGGGTCGGTAATACAGGTATTTGCCAGTTGCTTGTAGATGACCCATAGGCGTTCAGCGAGAAGCTGCGTCAAACGGGTGATAATGTGAGGCTGAGTTTTAGCCATGTTCTGAAAATTTTCCCAGTTTACCGTCAGGACCGTACAATCTTCATAGGCTACGGCATTTGCCGACCGGGCTTTGGATTCAAGTAAGGCCATTTCCCCAAATATATCCCCGGGTTTAAGCACCGCCAGGAGTACTTCATGGCTATTGGCAATCTTCGTGATTTTGACCGAACCATGCTGGAGGATAAAGAGCTCATCCCCTGATTCCCCTTCGGCAAAAATAAGGGTGTCCTTGGCATAGGTTCTGGTCAGTTCAGTTTTATCGAATTGAAAGGTATTTGATTTGCTATAATGCCCACATGCTTCCATCCGTTCTTTTGCCTTTTGTACATAGCATCCTTCGGGATAGTAGGTAATATACTGATGATAGGCATAATAAGCCGAGGTATATGCTCGGTGGTTATCATAGAAGGCGCCGAGATTAAAGAGTACAGAACCTTCCTCTTCCTCAACGCTTTGTTTCACCGTACGTTGGGTCAGGGCTTTATCCAAATACCGCATACGCCGAGAAAAATAAAGGATAATCTTCATAACTATGGGGGTATTATACTGTACCAATCCCTCAAACTGGTTCTTATGGATGCAGATGAGGACCACGTCGGTTATAGCCTGAGCGATTTCAATATGACTATGGGCAGACATCGTAGAAATGACTCCAAAGAAATCACCCGGGACGAGAATATCGCCTCCTTCTTCTTTAACTACCTGATCTACTTTGGAGATCCGTACATTCCCCGCACGGATGATAAAAAAACATGTGGCAATTTGTGGACCTCCGACGGTAATATAGGCATTTCTCTTAAAATTCACTACGGTTATCTTTGGTTTCTCTGCCATGATATCCCTTCTTATTCCATAACCAATATCTGAGGCTTTTTCAAAATTCGACATCTTGAAAAAGCTCTACTTAATAAGTAATACCCCACATCATGGGTTATTTCAATTCTTAGTGAAGTTCCCCCTTGCAATCGCATGAAAAAGATGTAATAAAGAAAAAGGAGCGTATGCGTATGTATGAATATATAACGACTGGAACCTGTTCATCAAGGATTCGGTTTAACATAGGGGATAATAAAATACATGATGTAGTCTTTGAGAATGGCTGTAATGGGAATCTCAAAGCCATTTCCATCCTCGTGGAAGGCATGGAAACGGGGGAGTTGCTCAAACGGTTAAAGGGTATCCAGTGTAATGGCCGACCAACCTCGTGTGCGGATCAGTTAGCTACGGCGGTAACCAAGGCGCTTCGTCTTCAAGAGAAACAGCACTAAATCGCCGGGGACCTCAGGGCCAGCGCATATAAAATCGTATCTCCTTATTCTACAAGGAATTTTAAAATTATAGGGGCTGGCCCTGCATTCGGCGCTTGACCATAGGGCGCGTGATATGTTTAACTCAGGAAAGGTGGCTTAATCATGGCTACTTAATGGGGTACCGTCCACTACTATGAATCAGGGTCATATCCTCGGTATTACAACCGCAGATGCTTCTCCCCTCTATGAAGTCTATCAATGGGGACTGAAGGTCATAAAAGCCATACAAACCATAGAAAATCCTCTACTTACGGTAATCATGCAGATCCTCACCCAAGGGGGAAGCCTTTATGGTTATATTCCGGTAATTCTTTTTATGCTCTGGTGTGTCGATGAAAAGCAGGGGCTGCGCTTGGGAATGCTTATCCTGGTATCCACCTGGGTAAACGGGACTTGCAAAACCCTCTTAAAACAGCCCCGGCCTTATAGCCTGGATCCTTCGGTGGGGCGGGGCTTTGAACCGACTTACGGTATTCCCTCAGGTCATGCCCAAATGGCGCTGACCTTCTGGATTCCTCTCGCCCTATGGATTGGTAAGACCCTGCTATGGATCGGGGCAATCCTCATCACGCTGGTCATTGGTTTCACCCGGCTCTACCTGGGACTTCATTTTCCCACAGACATCCTGGGAGGGTGGCTTTTAGGAGGCATCATCCTGGGGGTTTATTACCTTACCCAAGGGGTAATGGAAAAAGTCCTTGCCGTAGGAGGAACCCGGTTCCGTATGATAAGCGTCGCCCTGGTTGCCCTGGGTATGAATGCCCTGAGTAAGGATCCTCGTCTGGGAGGCTTATTCCTGGGTTTCGGCACGGGCTACACCTTGATGCGCTGCAGGTTCCCCTTCTCGGCTCAAGCGCCAATCAGGGGTAAAAAGCCGGGCCTGTTTGTGCTGGGGGCTCGGTATGTGCTGGGAATTGTCGGGGCTGTCCTTATCTATCAAGGAATCGCCACGGCGCTGTCCTTGGGGCTGGGCCTGTATGAGCTTGGCCGTTTTCTGCAGTACGGCGCGGTGGGGTTCTGGGTATCTGCAGGGGCCCCCTGGCTTTTCCTCCGCCTGAGGCTTGGGGCAGGAAGCCCCTCTGGGGAACCAGGCTCCTAACCGGTCTTTGTGGCTGTGGCCTCATATACGTTTATCCTGTCTCCTCCTTGTAGTTCTCCTGTACCCATGCTAGAATAACCAATCGTTCAGGAGGTATGAAGAACAATGGCTTTTGCGTTGCATAGTTATCCCGTAGTGTACCGGGCCAAATTTGGACAAAATGGAAAAAATACCTGGAAAGGGGAATACCTTGAGAAACCCCATAAAACCCCTGCAGAAGAAGCTGCACTACCCCAGGCTGAACAGGATGCCCTGGCAGATTCCCGTAATTGGTATGCAGATATGCCCTTGGTAAGCTATACCACCCAATACGGGCTTTCCTGCTTTGAAGGGCTTAAGGCCCTGCCCCAGAAAGACGGGGGCCTATCGCTCTTTAGGCCGGACCAAAATGCTGCGCGCTTTTACCGGTCTATGGAAGGGCTGTATATGCCCCCCTTTCCCCAGGACGCTTTCGTGGACGCCTGTATGGAGACCGTGAAGCGGAATGCACAATTGGGGTTCAGGCCTTGGTATAAACCTGAATGGGAGCAACATTCCTTTGCCAATGCTGATTCCGTCTATATACGGCCCTTCACCTATGCGGAAGGGGGCATTGGGGTTGCTCCATCCCAGGAGCCCTGGGTGATGGTGATTACCAACCCGGTGAGCAGTTACTTTTCCGGGGGCAATGCGGATGCGGTCATTACCGATAGGATCCGGGCCACGCCTAAAGGTACCGGCTGGATCAAGGCGGCCTCGAATTACGTGATTTCCACCCTGGCCAAACATGAAGCCAATGCAGCGGGCTTCATGGAATGTATTTACCTGGATGCCACTTACCGCAAGTACCTGGAGGAAGGCTCCTCCTGTAACATCTTTGTGTATTTACGGTCAGGGGAATTGGTAAGTCCAGAATTGGGGGATACCATTCTTCCGGGGATCACCCGTTCCAGTATCATTGCACTTGCCCGGGACCAGGGAGTGCAGGTATCGGAACGGAAAATCACCATTGATGAAGTCTTCTCAGAGGGGCAGGAATGTTTCGTAAGCGGCACCGCAGCAGGGGCAACCCCCATTGAGTCTCTTACGTATCAAGGGAAGAAGGTGGTTTTCAATAACAGAAAAACCGGCGCCCTCACCGCAACGCTGCGGGATACCCTCAAAGGTATCCAGTATGGCATCCTTCCTGATACCAAGGGCTGGATGGTGAAGGTCTGTTGAGGTGTATAGATACTAGGTATTTCCTAGGGGAATGGGGAAACCAAAGAAAGAGTGCTATAATATTTATAAAAGGCTTTTTCAACATCGGATAGTTTCAAAAGCCCCAAATAATATAAAACAGGAGATGGGTATGAAGCGGTATAGTATGGGTATATTGGTGATCATTCTGGTAATCGGTAGTAGTACCGCCCAAGTGATTCCAGGGAGTACCATGTATGTTGCGGTAAAAAACGTGTCGGTAAAAGCAGCTACCGATTTTTTTGCCGCCGAGCAGGGAACCTTGGTGTATGGGAATGCGGTTACGGTACTGCAAAAAAAGGGGAAATGGGTTGAAGTCCAAGCTGCTCAGGTTTCCCTGCAGGGATGGGTAGCCTCTGCTAGTTTGACCTCCAAGCGTATCATTGCATCCAGGACCAGGACCTCTGCTTCCACGCAGGAGCTTGCCTTGGCTGGGAAAGGGTTCTCCGAAGAAGTTGAAACCTTATACCGGCAAGAGGGCGGGTTTGATTATGACGCCATTGACGACGTAGAAAACCGCAAGATTCCCGAAGCGGACTTGTATATTTTTTTAATTGATGGTCATTTGACAATGGGGGAGTAAATGCGGGTACTGTCGTCTTGTATTACCCTCTGTTTTATTGCCCTGATACCCCTTACCCAAGGAGCGGCTAATGGAGAGCAGGACCGTCAATCAGATAGGGATATGGGATTCCTTCAAGAGGATCTGGACAGCGCTTTCACCCAGATGGACCACGCTTTCACCCAGGAAGATGAACTCAGCCTTGAAGAAGTTTACTATTTAGGCCGGGCAGTGGCGGCAAATATTTTGGAATACTATACCCCCTATAGGCAAAATCCTGCATTAACCGATTATCTCAATCAAATCTGTGGGGCCCTGATCCTTAATTCATCAGAACCGGTTGTTTTTAATGGGTATCATGTACTGATACTTGACAGTCCCGAGATCAATGCCTTTGGCACTTCCGGGGGTCATATCTTGGTAACCCTGGGTCTGGTGGAGGCTGCTGATTCGGAAGATGCCCTGGCTGCGGTTATTGCCCATGAAATCGCCCATATCCACTTACGGCATGGGGTGGAACTGATACAAAATATGCGCCTCACCGAGGATCTTTCCGCATCCGGGGATAGAGCTTCTGGCATCGCTGCCCGAGGAGCTTCGCCGGAAGCCCGCAGGAACCTCTTTGCCGGGCAGGTCCGTGAAATGGTGAACGCTATGGTGGTAAATGGGTATGCCCAAGCCCAAGAATTCGAGGCGGATTCTCGAGCCCTGGAGATTTTGGCTGCTGCAGGCTATGAGCCTGCCGGTCTTATCGAGGTGTTGCAGGTACTGAAAACCAAACAAGGGACCCATCCTGGAGGGTTTAACAAAACCCATCCTACACCGGTTTTACGTATAGCCAATGTGGAACAAACCCTGGGTAGGTACTCGGTCCCGGATACGCGTTCATTCCGGCTGCCTCGGTATATACAGCATACTCAATGAGCCGTAGCACAAGATCCATGGTGCAAAAGAAACCGAAGAAACGACGAGCTACCCTGAGTATCACGGTCTCGGTGCTTTTGGGGGTGAGTGTATCTGCCGGAGCGGGCCTCTTTGAGTATCTAGAATACAAAACCTATGACTTCCTCGTTGCCTTGCTGGCGGAATCCACCCGGCCTTCGGATGCTCTGGTGGTGGTGGTACTGGATCAGGCCAGCATTGATTGGGCGCAGGAATATCGGGGCTGGTCTTGGCCCTGGCCGCGGCAGGCCTATGGGGAACTGCTTGAGTACATGCATATTGGCGGGGCAGCGTCGGTGGGTTTTGATGTGCTTTTTTCAGAGCCCTCGATATACGGCCCTGAGGATGACCAGGCCTTTATACAGGCGTCAGCAGCGTTCGGGAGGGCCGTACAGGCGGTATTTTTCAGTACCCAGACCGGAAAAGCGGTTGCTTGGCCTGCGGATACGGATACCCCCTTATTCCGGATCCAAGAGCCTGCGGTGGACACCTTTAAAACCTCACTCCCTGGCTTTGAACTCTCCCCAGGACCCGCAGGGGTGATCTATGCCCAATTCCCCATAGAGGGAATCCGGAATGCCGCAGGGTGTATCGGTAATGTCACGGGAAGAGCCGATGCAGACGGTATATTCCGGCGGGCTACCCTCTTTACCTTTTTTGATACGAAGGCAGTGCCAGGTCTTTCCGCAGCCTCCCTGCTTGCGGCAGGAGCTCCGGAAGGGATCCGCTATAACGAAAAAAAACAACTTATTACCTGGGGGGACTACGCAGTTCCGGTGGATAAAAACGGCAGCACCTTGCTCCGTTTCCGGGGAAACCTGGATCGGTATATTCCCTACAGTGCCGCGGAAGTGCTCCAAAGTGCCGAGGCCTACCGGAACGGAGAGGAACCCCTTTTAGCGCCCGAAAACTTTGCCGGAAAGTACCTGTTCTTTGGGTATTACGCGCCGGGGCTCTTTGATGTGTGCAGCACCCCTATTTCTTCGGTGTATCCAGGAGTGGGCATGCACATCACCATGCTGGATAATCTCTTGCAAGGGGATTTTATTCGTGAGAGTCCTCCCTGGGTGGGGTTCTGCTTAAGCCTGGTGGGGATCAGCGTGATGAGCCTCTTGGTTTTATATGCCCCTATTCCCCTGGCGGTAAGCGGCAGCTTGGGGATCCTCATCGTGCTTTTCGGCGCGGCAGGGCTGGCCTATTATGCCCTGAATCTGTGGATCCCGGTGGCGGGTCCGGTAGGCGGTATGGGTATCGCGTTTCTCACCGCCATCCTCTATAACTACGCCACCGAAGGCAGCCAGAAACGGTTTATCAAGTCCGCCTTTAGCCAGTACTTAAGCCCTGCGGTGATTGAACAACTCCTGGCCAATCCAGAACTGCTGAGCTTGGGAGGTGAACGCCGGGAAATCAGTATCTTTTTCTCCGATGTTCAGGGGTTTACGTCGATCTCGGAGCAGCTCGATCCATCCCAACTGACAGAACTCTTAAACGAGTACCTCTCCTTTATGACCGATACCATTCTGGACTCGGGGGGAACCATTGATAAATACGAGGGAGATGCGATCATCGCCTTCTGGAATGCCCCGGTAACATATCAAGATCACGCGGCCCGAGCGCTGGAGGCGTCTATGGCATGTCAACAACTCCTGGCGGAACGGCAGGACTTCTTTTATAAGAAATACGGCTGTCGCTTGTTGACCCGGATCGGCCTCAATACCGGCTATGGAGTGGTGGGGAATATGGGTTCCAGCAAGCGTTTTGATTATACCATGATGGGGGATGCGGTGAACCTAGCCGCCCGGCTTGAGGGCTTAAACAAGCAATTCGGTACCTATCTTATGTGTACTGAAGCAACCTTTACCCAGGCCGGGAAGACCGGTTCGTTTTGGGGGCGTAAACTTGCCCAGGTGGCGGTTGTGGGGAAAAAAGAGGCGGTTACGGTGTATGAGCCTATGCCGTACCGGATGTTTGCCGAAACGCAAGGGGTCCTCCGTCGTTTTGATGCAGCCCGGGACCTTTTTTACCAAGGCCGCTTTGCCGACGCCCTTCCCTTATTTCAGGTCCTGGCTGTGGAAGATAAACCCTCTTGGTATTACGCGGAACAATGTACCTATTACCAGGAACACCCCGGTGACTGGAAAGGGTTTTGGCAGGCAAACACCAAGTAAGCCCATGATACCCGCCCTTCACCAATGCTTAAGGATGAGCAGGGCCCTGCTCAAAGGTGATTCCTCCATACCGCTACGAACTGCATCAGGGATCGTGGCGGTTTTCTGTTGGTTCTTTTGTTCGGCCCTTACCGGTTTTGTCATGGGAGGTATGCGTGACCGGGCGCGCCTCATCCGAGATAATGACAATGAACAGATCCTCAGCACCTTGTTTGCCAGTTTTAGGGACTATGCGGATCTGGGGGCTGCCATTGAATCTAATCCGGTCCTCAAAGAACAAATAGCCGGTTTTGCGCTTTATGGACCGGATCTTAGCCTGGTTTACCACTGGGGAACGGTTCCCCTGGTATTTGATGAAAGTATCCTGGATAATCAGCAGCGAAGTCGATTCGGCCGGTATACCATCCCGGATACGAAAGGTCATCGGGTTACCTTTATTTTATATGCTCCGATGCATCCTCCACCGCAGCCTCGCCGGGAGGCAGAGCCTCCTGGAACGCGGCGGTATATGATGCAGGACTTGTTCATGCATCCCCGATCCGGGAGACGGTATATTTACATTGATATCATACATCCTGCATATTGGCGGGTGCAAACCTTCACCACGGTCTTGTTTCCCCTTTGCTGCTTTGGGATTCTAGGGCTGGTTGTGTATATCCGCCATTTGTACCTGCGCAACCGGGAATACCGTAATCGGATTGAGGCCCAGAAAAACCTGGTGATGCTGGGGACTGCTGCCAGTACCCTAGCCCATGAAATCAAGAATCCCCTCCTTTCCATTCGGCTCCAGACGGGGATCCTGCGGAAGCTCTTCCCGGATAAAGGGCAAGAAGAGGTTATCATCATTGATGAGGAGGTGGAGCGTCTTTCTGCGCTGATATACCGGGTGAATGATTATCTGCGGGAAGCCCAGGGACACCGACTTCCGCTGAACAGCTACGCTATGCTCGCTGAGATATCCCAGCGGCTCTGCAGTAGGAATATTCTCCAGGCTAAAACCCTCAAGACGGGTATGATCCACATGGATCCCCACCGAGCCCGTTCGGTTTTTGAGAATATCCTGCGTAATGCCCTGGAATCTGGGGGGCCTCCAGAAGCTATATCCGCTTCCATCACTCGGAATAACGGCGCCCTGGTGATCCGTATCAGTGACCGGGGACGGGGGATCCGGGAAGAGGATCTGAAACGGGTTTTTGATCCCTTTTTTACCAGCAAGAGTACGGGTACGGGTATAGGACTTTCTATCAGCAAACGGTTTGTGGAAGCGGTTCAAGGGGCTATCACCGTGGAAAACCAAGTAACCGGAGGAACCCTGGTCACCGTTATGCTGCCAGAGTATACTACTGCTCATGGATAGCCCCGCAGCTCCAAAACACGGGGTAGGAGGGATATGATGCGTGTACTAATTGTTGATGATGAACGGAACATCCGGCTCTCCCTACAAAAATACCTCATCTTGGAACATATTGATGCAGAAAGCGTGGAAAACGGCGAAGGAGCCATTGCCTATCTTGCTCAAGAACCCTTTGATGCGGTGATTGTAGATCTTAAACTACCCAGCATGAGTGGCCAAGCCGTATTGGAATGGATCCAAGCCCAGGGGATTCCTGTACCGGTGATCATGATCTCTGCCCACGGACAGATACCTGATGCGGTACAGGCATTACAAGCCGGGGCCAAGGATTACCTGGTCAAGCCCTTTGACCCGGCGGAATTGGTCATCAAGCTCCGGGCTTTGGTGGAAACTCAGAATGCGGAAAAGGCCCCCTGGAAAAGCGCCCTGATCGGCGCTGCACCGGTGATGGAACGGCTCTCAGGGCAGATCGATAAGCTAGCCGCCACGAATGTGACGGTCCTCTTAACCGGTGAAAGCGGAACCGGCAAGGAAGTGGCGGCCCGGGAAATTCACCGCCGAAGCGCCCAGGCAAATGAACCCTTTGTGGCGGTGAATATCGGGGGTATTCATGAAGGACTCATAGAGAGCGAACTTTTTGGCCATGAAAAAGGTGCCTTCACCGGAGCCCTTACCCGAAAGCCCGGGCTTTTTGAGCTTGCCGGGAAGGGCTGCCTTTTTCTTGACGAGATTGGGGAAATGCCCCTACCCATCCAAGTGAAGCTCCTGCGGGTTCTGCAAGAGCGGAAGATCCGGCGCCTGGGAGGGCTTAAGGATATTCCCCTTACAGCCCGGATCGTATCGGCTACCAACCGGGATCTGGAGGCTATGGTCAGGGAAGGCCGCTTTCGGGAGGATCTCTATTACCGGATCAACGTATTTAGGATCGAACTGCCCCCCTTGCGGGAACGGCGGGAGGATATTCCCCTCTTGGCGGATCACCTGCTTAAGGATCTGGCATCTCGGCTGGGGCGGCCTAAACCGAAACTCAGTCCTGATGCAATGGAAAAACTCTGCGCCTATGCTTATCCGGGTAATATCCGGGAACTGGAAAACCTATTGGAACGGGCCCTCATCTATGGAGATGGAAGGAATATACGCGGCGAAGACCTGGGCTTCCCGGATCCTCCGTCGGTGGAAAAACAGGAGAGACCGGCATTCGTAGAACGCCCTTGCCTCGCAGCTCAGGAAACCGTTGCATTGGGATACTTGGAAGAGCTTGAACGGGAAGCTATTCGAGCCGCCTTGGTCCGCTGTCAGGGAAACCGGACTAAGGCGGCTCAAGAACTGGGCATAAGCCGAAAAACCATTTTGAATAAAATTAGAACCTATGGGCTCTCCTCTTAGGAAAGGGGGCCTTATATGCCCCCCTGAAGCTATCGCAAAGCTACAAGCCAGGGGCGCTTCGATCCCTTATTACCACTGCCCTATAGGGGCTTTCAATCCGCTGGCGGGCTACCATTCGGCATAGCCGGCAATCACATCCCGGAAGAAATAGGCGCTATCCTTGGGAATCCGCTTCTGCGTAGCATAATCCACATACACAATACCGAAGCGCTTGGTATACCCAAAAGCCCATTCAAAGTTATCCAGGAAAGACCATGCATAGTAGCCCTTGAGATTAACCCCCCTTTTAATCAATTCCGCACACACCTCCAGATGCTGCTTGAGGTACTCAATCCGCTCCCGGTCATGAATTCTCCCATCTTCTTCGATGTGATCTTGCCGGGCGTACCCATTTTCGGTGATATACAGGGGAATCCCCGGTGCTACCTCATGGACCCAGGTAAGCAGCCGTTCCAGCCCCCCCGGAACAATGGGCCAGCTCATATCCGTGGTATCTTGCCAGGTTGGTTTTCCACAGTACTTAAAGGGCGCCCCTGCATCCTGGCCCACCGTGGATTCGGAATAATAGTTTACCCCGATGAAGTCGATCTTTTCCCCTATGGTGTCTAAATCCCCGGGCTGAACCGGAAAGGGCACTCCCAAGGCTTGGAGGGCCAGCTCAGGATAGCCCTTGCCTAGAAGTGGATAGAGGAAGACCTCGCTTTCCACTGCCCGGGCAATGAGGGCAGCCTGCTCATCCCCTTTACGATTCGTTGCAGGCCGAGGAGCGGACAGGTTCAAGGTGATCCCGATGGGGGCCTTGAGTCCGGTTTCCCGGTAGGCCTTAACCGCCACCCCGTGGGCCAGATTAACGTGATGCACTGCGCTAACCGCAAGGCTTATATCCTTGAACCCAGGGGCATGGTTACCCCACAGATGCCCCAGATAGGTAATACAGAAAGGCTCGTTGATGGTTATCCACTGATCCACCAGATCCCCCAATCCATCGTAACAGACCTTGACGTATTGGGCAAAGGCATCCACGATAAACCGCTCGGTCCATCCTCCTTTATCCTGCAAAATCTGCGGTAAGTCCCAATGATACAGGGTGGCACAGGCCTTAATATCGTGCTTGTGGAGTTCTTCGCAGAGGTTTCGGTAATAGGCTAGCCCTTCTTGATTCACCCGACCGGTACCTGCGGGGAGAATCCGGGGCCAGGCAAGGGAAAAACGGTAACTTTGAAAGCCCAACTCTGCCATGAGGCTAATATCTTCCCTATACCGGTGATACTGGTCGCAGGCGAGGTCGCCATTTTCACCGGCATAGACCTTACCGGGCACCCGTGCAAAGGTATCCCAGATGCTCTCACTGCGTCCCCCTTCATGGCTGGCCCCTTCAACTTGATAACTGGCCGTGGCAGTGCCCCATAGAAAATCATCAGGAAATTCCAATCGCTGCATAACAAACCATCCTTAATTGAGTTTTTAGTAATGCAATCAAGGTATGATAGATTACTTTCCTTTGACTTTTCAATAGGGTACTGCTCCATTACGAAGGGATGACCCTTTCAAAGCCTGAGATTTTTTGGTAAAAAATAGTGATAAATAGGCTCTATATTCCTAGACAAATAAAAATGAATGTGCTATAGATTATTACCATGACGTTTTGCCAAGATCGAAGAAGTTTTGAGGAATAGATGGTTTTTTCTATGTCTTGCAGGTACTCCTTGCAGAGGAAGGGTATAATCTGTAAGTTACGGGGCTTCGGAATTAAGGTGCTCCGGTATGGGTCATGCAAAAGGCAGTAATACGATGGTGAAGTATTGTTATAATTCTTTATATTACCCTCCCTTTCCCCCTCATTTAGGTGAAATAGGGAGTACTAGCAGGGTCCCGATAGGGTATTCTGGAGAACATGGTTTTGTTGTTTATATTCTTTTTCTCAAAATATATCTGCATATTGTAGGGGTTGCTTGTGTAGTTCCTGGAATAGGCGGAAACTTATATCTTTTCTATTGGGCTTTTATATCATCAATACGAAGACTGTAGCAGGCATCGAATGTAACGCATGGTTGCTGTCTGGTACAGGATCCGGTATGGAGAGTTGATGATGTTTCGGCTCACAGCTCCTATCTGGTGATTATAGGCCCGAAAAGGACGTAGGGGCTTAAACGTACGGGAGTACGTCTTATCTCCGGGGCGTATAGAAAAAGAGAAAGATTACGTCTTTCCAGGAATTGCTATAGTCGTCTTTTTATTCCATATCCCACAAAAGTACATTTTTCATAGGATTTTTTCGAAATTTTATATACTTAATGTTATATTAAATTAACAATAAGGCAATTCTATTAATGAAAGCAATTTTTATGGGCTTGGGCTACATTGGGCTTCCTACCGCAGCAGTAGCTGCTGGTGCGGGAATTACTGTATTAGGGGTGGATGTTAATCCGGATGTGGTTGCCACGATCAATCGGGGAAAGATACACATCCTGGAACCTGCCTTGGCTACTTTGGTAAAACAGGTAGTGGAACAGGGGAGTTTACGGGCTTCCCTAGAACCTGAAACAGAAGATGCGTTTTTTATCGTGGTTCCTACTCCTTTTAAACAGAATCACCGGGCGGATATATCCTATGTGGAGTCTGCTATTCGTATGGTTCTTCCCTTTTTACAGGTGGGGAACCTCTTGGTTATTGAGTCAACTTCGCCGGTACTGACTACGGAAAAAATGGCGGATCGGATATTTAAGGAACGGCCAGAACTGAAAGATACCCTGTATATCGCCTATTGCCCGGAGCGGGTATTACCCGGAAATGTGCTGTACGAATTGGAACATAACAACCGGGTAATCGGCGGACTTACCTCAGAAGCAGCGGATAAAGCCGCAGCTTTTTATGCCCAGTTTGTCAAAGGTAGACTACACAAGACCAATGCTAGGACTGCAGAGATGTGTAAGTTGACGGAGAACTCTTCCCGAGATGTACAGATAGCCTTTGCCAATGAATTGTCCATGATTTGTAAAAAGGCCGGGGTTAATGTATGGGATTTGATTAATTTGGCAAATAAACACCCCCGGGTGCAGATTTTACAGCCTGGATGTGGGGTTGGAGGCCATTGTATTGCGGTGGACCCTTGGTTTATTGTGTCGGACTTTCCTGAACAGGCGCGGATTATCAAGCGAGCCCGGGAAACCAACGATTACAAGGCGGATTGGTGTGCTAATCAGGTATTGGAAGCTTGTGAACACTTTGTCCATGAAACCGACCGGGAACCCTTAGTGGCCTGATGGGGCTGGCCTTTAAACCTGATATTGACGATTTGCGGGAATCGCCAGCAAAGTATATCACTTCTCGGATTATCGCCGAAGCCCAAGTAGAAGTCTTAGTAGTAGAGCCGAATATCAAGACCCATAAAACATTTAACCTGGTACCCTATCAAGAAGCGTATCAAAAAGCAGATATTATCCTGTGGTTGGTGCGGCATCAAGTGTTTCTTGCCGTGCCTAGGGATAAAACAAAGATAGAACTTGACTTTTGTGGCGTAAGAAAGTAGTCCAGTAGATTGGTATTTGTCTATATGATGCAGCATAGTTGTCTGATAGTAACGGACAGCGGTGGAGTGCAAGAGGAAGCGCCGTCCTTGGGAAAACCGGGTTTGGTTATGCGGGATACTACCGAACGGCCCGTGGCGGTGGAAGCAGGGACGGTGAAGCTGGTGGGTACGAACGTTGGGAAAATTGTGGAGAGTGTGCGGGAACTACTGGAAGACGAGAGCGCATATAACAGGATGGCGCAGGCCCATAACCCCTATGGAGACGGGAGGGCGTGTGAGCGGGTAATTAAACTAGTCAGAAAGGGACTTGTATAAAAGGCCGATATGGATCATCTTTAAGAACATGGAACGAAAACTCCCTATCGGCATACAGGACTTTGTGAGTATCCGGCAAGAGGGTTACGTGTATGTGGATAAGACTGCGGGGATTCATAAGCTTATAACCGGGTCGGGAAAGGTCTTTTTTCTGTCTCGGCCCCGGCGTTTTGGGAAGTCCCTGCTCTGTTCGACCCTGAGAGCGCTTTTTGAAGAACGGCGGGAACTCTTCCGCGCCATTGCAGGACAGCCGGCCTTGGCCATTGACGGGCTTGACTGGGAATGGAAAAAATACCCGGTTATCCATCTTGACCTTAATCCTGTGAATTACACCGAGGGGGTAAATACCCTTAAAACAGCGCTTCGGAATATACTGTTCAATAGCGCGGCCAATACTGGCCTTGCCCTGCGGGGGGAATTATTGCCGAATCAATTGGATAATTTGATTCAGGATATGTGCCGTGTTTTTGGGCAGAAAACCGTCGTCATTATCGACGAATACGATAAACCCCTTTTAACCACGATTGACAGGCCAGATGTACATAGAGAAATCAAGGAGGAACTTAAAGCCTTCTATGGGGTGCTCAAGTCCTCGGACGCCTATCTCCAATTAGTGTTCTTAACGGGAATCACCAAGTTTTCCCAGGTAAGCATGTTTTCCGACTTGAATAATATAGTGGATATTTCCATGAATCCCCGGTTTTCCGATCTCTGCGGTATCACCCAGGAAGAACTGGAACGGGATTTTGCCGATGAAATAGCCTTGGTGTGTGAGGAGAAAGGGATGAATCGGCAAAGCTATTTGGCTGAAGTGAAACGTTTTTACAACGGTTACCGGTTCTCTGAGAAACCTGAGACAGTCTACAATCCCTTTGGACTCCTCAATCATTTTAATGAACAAGGTAAATTCAATGTCTATTGGTTTGCCACCGGTACGCCTACCTTTCTTATTACCTTGATAGAAAAGCAGAAGATTGATATTCTCAAACTAGAGCAAAAAACTATAGCTTTCTTGAGTTTTCAGAAGTTCACTGCTGATACCCTGGATGCCTTGGCGGTGTTGTACCAGTCGGGGTATCTGACGATAGTTGATTACGATGATGAATTCGGTATATATACCCTGGACTATCCAAATGAGGAGGTTCGGGTGTCTTTTGCGGAAGCCCTGCTTGAGCACTATGTACAAGTATCTGCGATGGATATCAATGCACTTGCAGTATCCCTCCCCGTATCATGTGCAAAAGGAGATATCGAGAGGGTGATGCAGAGCCTTAAATCGTTTTTTGCGTCGATTCCCTATGACATCCAATTAAAAGATGAGAAGTACTATCAGACCATGGTGCATCTGATATTCAGGATGCTGGGTTTACGTTGCCGTTCTGAGGTACGCATAGCTGCTGGCCGCATTGATACCCTGGTAGAAACCAAGGGGTATGTGTATTGTTTTGAGTTCAAGCTTTCAGGGACTGCAGAAGATGCTTTGGAACAAATAGACCGTAAAGAATATCTGCTGCCCTGGCAGGGTAGTGGAAAGCGTCTTGTCAAGGTAGGCGTCAGCTTTGACCATGAAAAGCGCATCATCAGTTCTTGGAAAGCAGTAATGGTATAAACCCTAAAGATAGGGCTTTTCGTAGCATCAGCGATGTATATTGGGGCTGATTATCTCAGCATGTGAATCTGATATATAGTCAATCTACTTTACAAAACCGAATATACGTGGTATATAAGTAACCATGGCATACGAAACGATATTCAGAAAACGGGTAATAGAATATAAAGAGACGGGGCATACATTTAAAG
>JAITJS010000113.1 GCA_031278815.1 Treponema sp. | reverse complement strand
CCTAACTCGCTTATCCTTTTACCCGCTGCTTTCATCTGCTTGTCTGTCTCTTTGAACATAGCTCTGATTTCTTGGATTTCTTTTTTTGACCGCTGGGTTCTCTCTTCTAGCTGTTCTCTCATCTCTTGGATCGCTTCTTTCGACTCTCGAGCCATTTCGTGAATCAGCGCCAGTACGCTGTCTATGGTTATGATGTTTTCCATGGATACTCCTTTTATATTTTTGTCCTAGCAAGTGCGCCGAAGTTTAGAAACCCGAAGGCGGGCGCACAGTAAAGCGCTGAATCGCCTCGTCCAGAGCGTCCAAGCCCTTGCTGTTCTCTTCCACCGACTGGTGAGCCTGCTGGGAAGCGGCAAAGACCAGTTCGGTGCTTCGCACCACTTCGCTCACCCGTCTCTGGATTAGTTCGCTCATGTCCGAGAGTTGGGCAGTCATGTCCCGGGAGGCGTCCGTTTCGGTTTTGATGTTCGCCGCTTCGGTCTTCACCTGCCCGGTGATCCCTTCTATCCGCTTAAGACTGGCGAGTATTTGTTGTGAACGGGCGGCTTGTTCCTCTATGGTTCCTTTCACCCGGCTTACCACCTCATTACTCCTCAAAATCAACTCATTGGTTTGGGAAAAGGCCGCTTCAATACGGCTGGACGCCGCAGTAATCTCCGCAATTCGTTTCTGTATCTGGGTCAAGGTCCCGCTGGAACCCTTCGCTTGGGTGGCAGCGGTCTCGGCCAGCTTGCGGATCTCCGCGGCCACTACCGCAAAGCCCTTGCCCGCTTCCCCGGCATGGGCCGCCTCTATGGCTGCATTCATCGCCAAAAGATTGGTCTGGGCTGCTACATCATCAATGATCCGGTTCATCTGGGCCAGATTAGCTGAGTCTTCCCCTATCTGGTGAACCGCGTTGGTAGATTGGGCAATGTGCTCATGTTCGCTCTTGGAACTGTCCATGAGGCGCTGTATCTGCTGGTGTAAGCCGGTGATCTGGGCTTCCATGTCCTGGTTATAGGCTATCATGGACTCTATGGCAATGGAGGAGGAGCTTATCTGGGCGGCTTGTTCCTGGATTAAGGTGTTGAGGGCCAGGATCTTATCGTCGATCTGGGCCACGGTCTTGTCCACCATACCGGATTCCTTTTTGATGTGCTCATCCACATCATGAATAGCCGCTACGATTTCCCCGGCAGCTGCAGAAGACGTATCGATCACCTGTTTGAGTTCCCTACCCTGGGTATGCATCCGTTCAAAGGAAGCGGCTATATTTTTGACCAGTGCGGAGATATGCTCGTTGATGGCGTTAAAGCCCGCAGCAAGACCCGCAGCTTCAGCAGTAGTGTAGTTAGGAACCGTACCGGAAAAATCCCCTCCCGCTACTATCGTGGCATAGGACTTAAGGTAGCGCAGAGGCTTCACGATGATCCGGGTACATACCAAACATACCAGGGCAGCAATGATAAAGAGGCTGCCCCCGATGAGGATGATAGAGGTAAGGGCCCGGTTGGCGTCGGTAAAGACGCTTTGTGCAGGTATGGTGGAAAGGAGTATCCAGTTCGCCTGGGGTATGAGGGAAGAAGCAATGAACACCTCCTTATCCATAGTAGAGAAAGCAGGAGAGCCGAGAACCGCGGCGCGGTACCGTTCCAGCCCCAGTTCAGTGAAGCAGTCTTTTTGCATCACCGCGCTTTCATCGGGGTGGGTAATAAAGAGGCCCTCTTGTGTAATCAAAAAGGTTTGCTGCTGGGGCAGAGAGGTATGTTCCTTGAGTATGCTTCCCAGGGAGGCGATGGAGACGTTCTCGGACACCACCCCTAGGTCCCGGCCGTCTTTATCAAACACGGTGCGGGCCATGGCACAAATGAGTTTCCCTGTGGCCGCATCAATGTAGGGCAGGGTGAAGGCAACCTTACCCTGGGCTTTCTTGGCGTCCTGGTACCAGGAGCGCTCCAGATTATTCCAGCTCTGATTAGGAATCCAGCCGGTACTGGAGGCGCAATACCCCCCCGGGCTATTCCAGCGCAGGTTATTCGTGCAATAAATCATGAGGACGTTGTCCAGGGTGGCCTGCATATCATCAAAATGGAGGCTTAAGGCGTCCCTATCCACCACGGGTTCCTGCATATAGGGGATAGCGGATATAACCGTATACTCCAAAAGGGCCACATGAGAGGCAATGATAGCCCCCACCTGGTCGCTCATACGGCCGGTGTTTTCTTTGGTTATGGCGGTAAGCTGCCTATAGGAAATCCCTCGCAGGCTTATAACAAAGACTAAGGACAAGGTCACCATACTTAACACAATGGTAGTTAAACAAATTGTAGTAAACAAAAAAGTGAACGATGGTCTTTTGCGCTCCATCATGGCCTCCTCTCGCCAAAGCATACAGTATATCTCTTAGGGGGGGGGGGGGGGGGGGTACTATAAACACAAATCCATACCATAACGTCTCCTTATAACCGTTCTGTGGCTTATGTGAAAATTATATACGAATCAAACCTAGCAATAGTATAGTTCTTGAGTTCTCATTTTGTCAAGAACCATAGAAAAGTATAACGAATTTTTTGAGAACCACAGAACACGCGTACGCCACAAGGTACAGCCCGCTGGCGGATCGGTGCAGCGTACTATACTAAAAAATGGTCCTTCAGTAAGGTAAAGAGGGCGAGGAAACCTATGAAAACGAGCATACGCTTTGTCCCACTGGGAGGCGGCCAGGAAATCGGGGCCAGTTGTTATTTTCTCCAAATAAATGAGGGGCATATCCTCTTGGATTGCGGCAAAACCCCCAATGGCGCAGGGAGGCCCCAATTCTCCTGTATCTTACAACCTCCCTTTTTAGAGTCCTTGCAACAGATCAATCATATCTTTATATCCCATAGCCACTATGACCACATGGGGGGACTGGTATACCTAGCTTCGGCATGTACCCGGGGGAGCATCTATACCACGGCCATCACCAAAGCCCTGATTGCCTATATGCTGTGGGATCGGGGGGATTCCCATACCCGTACCATGAGTGCCCGGCAACGGGAACATGAAGAAATACTGGTAGATAAGGCAATCCGGTCCATTATTACTGAAGGGTATTGCCGTGCCATCCCGCTGCCCGCTTATCAGGTTACCTTCTATGAGGCGGGGCATATACCCGGAGCCGCTATGGTGCATATTCAAACCGCTGACCGGAGCATCCTGTACACTGGGGATTTTTCATGTCAACCTAGCGCATTGACCTCTTCCTATATCGTACCGGATAGGGTGCACTTTGATACGATCATTATGTGTGGGGTTCACGCAAAACACCCTTCCTATACCTCCACAGGCATACGCAGGCAGTTGAGATCCATAAAAAAAAGATTGGAAGCAGGATGTTCGATATATTTGGAAACTTCCCAACTTACCAAGGCCTGGGAGGTCTTACAGGTTATCAATGATGCTATGGGAAAAAATACCTTACCTATGGTGCCGGTATATATAGACCGGCAATTACTGGTCCTGGCAGAAAAGATGGAGCGTATGAGCATACCGGTCTTAAAGCCCTGGAACCGTGTTTGCCCTTGTCATGGTCCAGGCCCTGCTCTGTGGATTGGACGGAAAGGGGCTTCTTCTTTTCACCACCTCCCCGGGCACGTCCACAGGCAAAAAATAGATTTCTCTTTGCATCCTACCTATCATGAGTTAAAGCGCTTTATACTCACCCATAATCCCAAGACAGTCGTCCTGGTACATACCGGGTATGATGATGAGGGAGCGGATAATTGTTTGGAAACAGAACTTATGGCTTGTGCTGCCTGTAGAAGCCAGTTCATCTATGCGGAGAATGGTGAAATATATACCCTATAACTTCAAGGAGGATTTATGATACCTAAGGATATCCTAGACAAATTGGATGATGTAATAGCCCGGCGCACGATGAAGCTTACCAACAACAGGGATATGTACATGGGAGAGAATCTTTTGTTGACTGCCTATTGTGGGCATCCTGAATTTGACCCCTGGCAGATTGCGGAAGTGCTGAATACCAGCATAGGTACGAAAGCATACACCGGCCGCGGGGTCATTCAGACGCTTAATAAGATGAACCTCAAGGCCGGTGATCGAAAGCGGCTCATAGAAACGGCCCTACACATGGGAGAGGTGGGGTTTCATTGTTTTAATGGGGATAAGCATGCGTTTAAGCAATTCCGTGAGTATGTGGTTACCCCGAATAAACACCCTGAACAGATGCGCTGTATCCTGATGGCCCTTTTTGGAAATCATCCGCAACTACAAGAACTGGCCCATGCCCAGGATATCTTGTATCTGGGTAGAGCCTATGCCAAGTATTGCCTTTTGGATCTGATTGACGGTGCAGAGGATCTATACCACCCTTGGGATCGGGATATACCCAGCGCCGAGGACTTTGAACAGCAGTTTGCCCGTAAAGAAGCGCAGCTACGCAGGACCAACGAGATGCTTGAAGAGCTGCAAAAGGAATTTGAAATCCGTATACAAGAAAGCAAGACCCAGGAAAGGGCGAATTTCTTTTCGACTTTGAACTCGGAAAAATACGGGTTTATTCTGGACGGCTTGTTTGCCACGAAAACAGGATTGGAGGAACTTAAAAAGCGCCATTATGCATTACCCCTCGAGATAAACGGCCTTACGATTCTCATACGGAAACTCATTCAGTTTGTAAAAGACAGCGGTATCAATCCGGTCCTGCGTATCGGCGAGATTATGACGGTAACAAGTCAGGATATTGAAAATTACCACTACCTCGGTTCGCCCTTTGAAGATGACCGAGTAGTCAAAAAGGTGCAAGTCATTGCACCAGGTTGGTACCTTAAGGACAGAGATATACAGGTATCCCGTCCTACGATAAAAGAAATAAAAGAGGAAGAAGTACATGAGAGCCGATGAAAAAATGGATACAGAGGATCATGACGATCTCTGTGTGGGCATTGATTTAGGGACTACGAATTCGGTGTTATCCATCATCAATCTTACCCCCAGCGGCAGCATTGTGAACAAAGTGGTGGATATTTCCCGGTATGATGACGTGTATACCACCGCCGCTCATACCGACGGATTCAAGGGGAGTACGGTAAAAAGACCCTTGCTCCCCTCGTACGTGTATTACCGGGAGGACCGCCGGGGTGAATTGAAACCCCTGGTCGGGGATTTTGCCAAAAGACAGTATACCCTGCGTCCCCAGTTTGTGGCCCGATCCATAAAGAGCCAGATGGGGCAAACCAAGGTGAGCGGCCTTAGCCCTGATGTTCCAGACAAAACCCCTGAGGCCATCTCCGCGCAGATCCTGAAACATCTGCTTGCCGAGGTTAAGCGGGTGTATCACCGGGAGATCCGGGATGCGATCATCACGGTACCGGCTAATTTTGATGTGGCCATGTGTCAAGCCACGGTGGAAGCGGCCAGGCTTGCGGGTATAGCAGTGCGTCATAAGGATAACCGCAAACGGCAGGTCCTGCTTTCTGAACCGAATGCGGTGATGTATGATCTCCTTAATCAAATGCAAAAAGGAGAAATCCCCGCCCACCTTTTGGACACCTCCAAGCCCCAAAAAGTCCTGGTCTTTGATATTGGAGGGGGAACCCTGGATATAACCTTACATAGGATAAGCAGAAATGACAAAAATGAAGAACTCTTACAAATGGATGAGATTGCCACCAACCGGTATACCCGGCTGGGAGGGGATGATTTTGATGTATTGCTGGCAAAGGAAATGTACAGGCGGTACTGCAATCAATATCGCCGTACCCCCAGTATCGTACAGAAGATAGAAGCAGAAAAAGAGGAAGTGATGGCCCAGTTAGAACGATATGCGGAAAATTTAAAAATAGATATTAATGATCAAGTAACCTCTACCCAGGACGATACCTGGGGGGATGAAGTAATCGAGAGCCCTATTGGTGGGGGTATGCACAACGGTTATGCCTATGATGATACCTTTACAAAGGAGCAATTTGAAAAAATTATTGCTCCCCTGTTAGGGCATCACTTACAGTATCAAGACTACAAACGCTTTGATACGATTCGAGATGAAGCATCCATCAATACCATTATGTACCCCATATTGGATGTGTTACAAAAGGCATCCCATAAATTACAGGTGGATACGGTCGTGGTCGATGCAGTGGTACTCAACGGCGGTATGTCTAAGTTGTATCTGATACAAAAGCGGCTGAAAACGTTTTTTGGCTTTGATCCCATTGTGGCCCTGGATCCGGACCAGGCAGTTGCCCGAGGGGCTGCGGTGTATCATTATTATCTGCATAAATACGGGGAAGCGGACCTGGGATTACCGGTGAATCTCAGGAGCGCTGCTCCTTCGGGTATACAGTTACGAAGTACCGTATTAAATGAGGCACTCTATCTGGGGACCAAGGGAGGGGTCCATGAATTATTGGTGGATGCAGGATCAGAACTGCCCTTTGTTTCAGAAAATATTGATGGCTTTTCGATTGAACCCCATCAGAATAAAATCAAAATACCCATACGGAAAAAAGATACCTCCGGGGAGTATACGACGATTGCCTCAGGGGAGATGAGCTTTAAAAAATCCTATAAAAATGGGACGGCGATTTCTATTCAATTTACCCTCAGCCGCAATAAGATCCTCTCTTTCCGGGCCTCCACCGGTCTTGAAGAGGGGATCACTACTATCTCTATTGCCAAAGGGGGTACCGTAGCTTCCCGACACTTAATAGCTCCCAAACAGGGAGCGTCCCTGATTCCCGGTAATGAAATCAACAAACTCTCCGCCTTATGCCGGCAAAAAAGAAAAGGCGGCGGCGAGGATATCCACAAAAGAATTAAGGTATGTATTCAAACTATCCTATCCTGCAGCAATCCTGCTGATTTTGCCCAGGTGATACTTACCAAGATGAACAAAGAGCAGCAACAGAAACGGGATGAATTTTTTGTACAGCGCTTGCTGGTGCTTTCTCGAAAGTTTGCGCGAAGATGGAAACCAGCCTATCGGCACGCGCTGGTGCAGCAGTGCATTACCATTGCTTCGGCAATTAACCATAATTTCCTTCCGGTGAGCGGCGATCAAGTGGCCACCATCAACGAGGCCATACGGAACATCGGCTTATTCGGAGATCCAAAACAACTTGAAGCCTTGCGTACCTTTCATGATAAGGGTATGCGCTATGAGGATCCCCTCATCTATGCTCATGCCGTATCCCAAACCGGGGTCGAATGGATCTACACGCGGCTTGATGCCGCCTCCTTACGCAGCAGCTTATGGGGAATCGGGGTGGCTTTGCAGCGGAATGCAAAAGCCCCCGGATCCTTGGATCTGCAGGAGGTGGTGAACAAGATCCTAGACATCATGGATCAGCATACCCTGAACAGTAATAATCGGGAATCCGCCCTGATTTCCCTGGGACTTATCTGCGATCAGCGGGAAAGCGCCATAGATCCGGTAAGCCGGGACTTTGCCCATACCGTACAGGAGCGTATTCAAGAAATCATGATCTATTACGAAACCTCCAAACAGCTCACCGTGGCCCTGCACCTGATTAAGGGAGAATTGTTGAGTGAAGAAGATGAAGGGTTCTTGTTACAGAAAATAAGCAACATCGAGGAGGATGAAGCCTAGGCAGGGATCCTCAAAAATTTGCGAAAAAACCATTTGACTTTTTTTCCGATGGTATTCCTGATTAGGATCAGAACATGACGCTAGTAACCCCTGTTCTAGCCTTGTATTGCAGCGGAAGGGGGTGAAAATCCCCCGCTTCCTCCTCAGTGCTCACGATTGAAGTGT
>JAITJS010000104.1 GCA_031278815.1 Treponema sp. | reverse complement strand
CCCCCAATGCCCCGGTAATGGCCGTATCCAAAGAAACCGTCTGCCCGAACCAAGCCCCACGCCGGTAAATGTCAGCATACCAACTCCGGGAAGGTTTCTACAGGTTTAGGGTGAAATTTGCGCTGTTTGGTATTGACCTGCCCATACCATAATACGTATTATATATAAAGTTGATTGCGTTCGTAGCTCAGCTGGATAGAGCGACGGACTTCGAATCCGTAGGCCGCAGGTTCGAGTCCTGTCGGACGCAGAGCTGACCGCGGTCGGATAGTATGTTGGTATGAGGGCCGCTAGCTCAGCTGGTAGAGCAGCAGACTCTTAATCTGCGGGTCGAAGGTTCGATCCCTTCGCGGCTCAAGTTCTGCGGGAATAGCTCAGTGGTAGAGCGCCACCTTGCCAAGGTGGATGTCGCGGGTCCGACTCCCGTTTCCCGCTTACGGCTTTTGATTGTATCATTGCGAAATCCTGCCCTCATAAATCCATCAAATTATTAATCCCCTGTATCGTACTGGCCGATATTGAATTGGAGGCACACAATGGAAGCGGAAGCAAAGGTAATGGTGCAGGATATCCCCGATACCGATTCAGACATACAAACAGTAATGGAAGATGACCGGAATGTATGCATTCTGCAGTTGCAAAACGAAGTATTGGAGAAAATTGCTGGGATTCAAGAATCAGTCAGGAATGCGGTTATTAAGCGGGAATGGACGGATTTTGAATCATTGCTTAGTACCATGAATCAATACGGTGATCAATTTCAGGTATTGGAAGCAGAACGGGCTACCCTGTTATCTAATTGTTTGGAGGGAGATACAACTCCCGCTAAAAAGGGTAACAAAGATACAAAGCCGAGTTTCTATAGTCTGGTGTCTCGGTTCCCAGAACAAGACCGGAATGGCTTAACCGAAATGTACCGGAACCTTAAACTGAGAGCCCTTAAAATACGGATGGCTAATGAATCCTTGGTAGTATACCTCGATGAAGCGAAAACCCTGATAAACAGCTTCCTTGAGGCCGCGTGTCCTGAGCGTAAGACCCAGTTCTATTCTCGGTGGGGAACCAAGGTAGCAATGGATGCGCGGAGTATGATGGTAAACCATAGCCTCTGATTAGGAGAACATCGTCATGGCATCGACCTTTTTAGGCATAGAACTGGGAAAACGGGCGGTGTCCGCCCACGAGCAGGCCCTTAATACCACGGGACATAACCTTTCCAACGCTTCTACAGAGGGTTATTCACGACAGCGAGTGGAGTTTTCAGCCTTTCATCCGCTTTATATGCCCGGCCTCAATCGGGCACAGACCCCCGGTCAGTTAGGACAGGGGGCGGTGGTGGAACGGATAGAACGGCTGAGAGACCAAGTCCTGGATAAACGTATCGTAGCCCAGGCAGGAGGGGAGGGTTACTGGGGAACCCGGGATCCCTATGTCCGTATGCTGGAACAGATCTACTTGGAACCGGGGGATAATTCAATCCGAGGCAAGATGGATGCTTTTTGGGATGCCTGGCAGGAACTTTCGTTATACCCTACCGATACGGCTCCCCGTATTTCAGTGATTGAACGGGGCAAGACTCTCATCGACGGTATCCATGACCGTTACCGGTCGCTCAAGGGCCTCAAAGACATGGTGGAAGAGGATATACAACTGACGGTAAGCCGGGTGAACGAACTTTCCCGGCAGATCGCAGGCTTAAACCAGGATATTCAAAAGGTGCGGGCCCAAGGGGATAATCCCAATGACCTCTTGGACCGGCGTGACCTCCTGGTGGATAGGTTATCGTCAATTATTGATGTTACCATTGATAGCCGGGACCCGGATGAATTCATGGTCCATACCGCCGGGATGGTAGTGGTCCAGGGGCATATAGGCAGGCAATTTGCCTTGGAATCAGGCATCGAGACCGAGGGGTATTCCCAGATTGTCTGGGCGGACACGGGGGAAGGGATCCGGTTCCGTAACGGCAGTTTGGCGGCCCTGGCGGACCTTCGGGATACGACGATTCAATCGGAGATACAAAGCCTGGATTCTATGACCATGAATTTTGTGGATCTGGTGAACGAAGTCCACCGTGCCGGGTATGGAATCAATGGCCTTACCGGGCAAGACTTCTTTACCGAACACCATTTTGTAACCAATGTAAACGGAAATTACGATCGAGATGGGGATGGCGCTTTTGATTCCAGTTATATTTTCCGTATCACCGGAACCAATGCCTTGGAAAACCAGGCCCAAGTGGGGCTGACCGGGGTGATTACCCTTGCATCAGCCGGCGGTGAGATCCAGGTACCCTATTATCCGACCGATACCGTGGGGGATATTATCTCCCGGATAAATAATTCAGGAGCGGAGGTGGTAGCCCGGTTGAATCGGGACGGCCTGCTCAGCCTCAAGGGAACCCCTTCAGAAGCCCAAGAGAACCCTGACTTTGTGATCCGGCATATTGAAGATTCGGGCCGTTTCCTCGAAGGGTATGCCGGGCTTTTAAATCGCTCCGGTCCTGAGGGAGCCTATGATTGGGGTCAGCCTGATGCGGTTGCTTCCCTGCGGGGGAGTAGCGCAAACTTTTCTACTGCCCCGGTAGCCCATCCATCCGGGTGGATTGAGGTGAACCCTGCACTCATCAAGGAACCGGCCTCGGTAGCCTCTGGGTTGGGTGAAAACGGCAAGCCTGCTAACCCAGGGAATGGAGATGCTGCCTTGGCCATTGCCGCCATCAGGAACACCGAGGTCATGGTGGGGCAGTTGGGGACCTTTGATGATTACTTTGCCGACGCGGTGGGCCGTATCGGGCTTTTAGGAGAACAGAGTAACCGGGCATTGGAAACCCAGAACGTGGTCATGAAACAGCTCAAAGATATGCGGGACTCTGTCTCAGGGGTTAATATGGACGAAGAACTGGCAAACATGATCAAGTACCAACATGGGTATGCTGCCGCAGCCCGGTTTATCACCACCATGAACTCCCTCCTGGATACCCTGATTAACCGGATGGGAGTATAGAGAAGACCGGTTTTACTGGTCCGGTAAGATAAGATTTAAGGGAAAAGCGGACGGTAGGCCGCTTATGATACAAGGAGTTTACCCATGTACAGAGTTTCTACGGATATGCCGAATCGGGATATGCAGTTCTACCTCAGACGTCAAGAAGAGCGGCTTTCCAACATACAGTCCAAGATCGCAGGGCAAACCAGGATCCATGAACTGCGGGATGATCCCCTGGCGGCGTCCCATGCGGTGCGTTATGAGTCGTACCTCTCCAGGCTTGAACGGTTTGAAAAAAATACCCTTTATGCCCGGGATCATTTTAACCAGACCGATACCTATCTGCGGCAGGCTAACGACCTGATGCAGCGAATCCGGGAGATTGCGGTGCAGGGAGCCAACGGCACCTATGCTAAGGAGGATATGCACTACATGGCGGTAGAGGTGAATGAACTCCTCAAGGAATTGGTTTCTATTTCCAATACCCTGGGACCGGACGGGCGCCAGCTCTTTGCGGGGGACAAGGCCTTTACCGAACCCTTCCGTATGATAGAGGGAACCGTCCAAGGAGGAGGGGAAACCCTGGTGGTGGGGGTGGAATACCGAGGCGCCGGGGCTTCCCGAAAAACCGAAATTACCGATGGCACCTATGCAACCCTGGATATTGGGGGAGGTGAAGCGTTTTGGGCGGAAAAGATGCAGATCTTTTCTGGGGTTGATGCATCGGAGTATCGGGTAACGGCTGCCGGGGCTTTTTATGTGGATGGGGAAGAGATTACCGTCAATCCTGGAGATACCCTACAGGGGATTGTGGCAAAGATAAACGAATCTGCTGCTCCGGTAAAAGCCTATGTGGACCCGGAAACCAGAGGACTTGCCTTGGAAGGGACCAACGCCCACCTCATCCGTATGGAGGATAGGCAGGATTCTAAGGTTTTGCAGGATTTAGGGATCATCGTCGCGAATGCGGATCCGGGCGCACCGAACTGGAACCCCCGGGCCCGGGTTTCTGGAGGTTCGGCTTTTGACATGGTCCTCCGCTTGAGGGATGGCCTCTTCCGGGGGGATGTGGATTTTATCGGCAGCCAAGGGGTAGGGGGTATAGACCTGGCCTTAAACAACCTGCAAAGCCGCCTGGCGGAGATTGGGAGTCGAGGAGAACGGGCGGAAATGACTTGGAGAAGGCTCAATGAAGAGATCCCTCAAGCTACTGCTGCCTTAAACCGGGAAGCTTCCTTAGACTTTGCCACTGCAGCTATGGATTTGAGCATGATAGAATTTGCCCATAAAGCAACACTCCAAACCGCGGCCAAAGTGCTTTCCCCAAGCTTACTTGATTTCTTACGGTAGTAACGGATCTTTTTGGTTATCCGAAATAATGAGGAGCAGCGTGTGAAGGTAGCAACAAAGGCATACGGAGTAATTGATGTGGATGAATGTCAAGAGATAACCTTTTCCCAAGGGCTTTTGGGGTTTGCCGCGTATAAGCAGTATGTACTCCTGGATGCAGAACGGCAGCCCTTTTACTGGCTCCAATCACTGGAGGTGGAACGTATTGCCTTTATGGTGATCAACCCCTTTCTTTTCAGGCCTGATTATGAAGTTAATATCGATAATGAAGAGCTTTTAGAAATAGGCCTTTCGGATCCGAGTAAGGCCCTGATTCTTTCAATCCTTACTATTCCACCGGAAGGGGGCTTGATGACCGCTAACTTACAAGGGCCCCTGGTTATTAACCGGGATACCCGGTTCGGTATACAAGCGGTATTGTCCGACCTGCGGTGGAAGATTAAGCATGATGTCATGGCAGAGTTACGAGCTTGGAGAGAAAGGATAGAGAGTCCATGCTAATCCTATCCCGTAAGGTTAATGAAAAGATCATGATTGGAGAGGATATCTCCATATCGATCATAGAAATTCAGGGAGATCATATCCGCATTGGGGTGGACGCTCCCAAGACCGTAAAGGTTTTTAGGCAAGAAGTATTTGATGCAATTAAATCTGAAAATAAGGCTGCCGCGGAATCTACCCCCATATTTCCTGAATTGCATTTTGGTACTGCCGCAGGCATCTTTGATACCTAAGTATCTCTCCATAATGAGAAAGGATACCGATATTTTCACCTTTCCCGTAGGTATCGGCTTGCGGGTTAATTGCTAGGTCATGGGAGGCTTATATGCAAAAGATACTACGAGGATGTGCGGTATTGACCGCCGTACTTATGGTTGGGGCAACTATGGGCTTTGCGGGGTGTCTTTCTCTGGGAACCGAAGCCGGTTCTACACAGTCGAATGAAGGGGGTGGTCTGAAAAGCCCTGCTGTAACCTGACGTTTAAAACCGGAATTTCTATCATTTAAAACTGGACACTTTTATTTTTGAAGAACATATAAATCACTGTATACTATTGTATACAGTGAATTAAGAAATAATTAACAAG
>JAITJS010000088.1 GCA_031278815.1 Treponema sp. | reverse complement strand
AAAATAGTCGCTACAATACCCAGGTCCGCCGATATCCGGTCTAAAAACTCGTTTTATTAATTAATTTTACCCCCCCCCCCCCCCCCCCATCAACGTTCCATCGGTAAGCGAAAGAGTGCCATATTCATGGTCAATCATATAGTGAAAAGAAACGATGTCCCCTCGGATTTTGTTCTCCGCCATGATAAACGCGGTTTTGAGACTCATGGAATTCATACTGAAAATACTGATAAAGGCAAACGCCATGATAGCCATAAGAACAAAAAACGATGATAAACCGGAAATTTTTACCAGAATACTCATACCCGCGTTTTGCTGCTTTTCCATAAATAATTCCCCCATTCAACCCGTAAACTTATCGAATTTTGTCCTTGTTTTGTCTGTATGTCAATACTACGGTGCCTCATGTAAAATCTGACCCAAGGAACTGCCGTTGCCCAGCCCTTCCTAACCACCAGTCTTGCACGACCAGGCTCTTACCGACTATGATGCCCTATGGCTACTTACCCCTTTCATATCATAGAACCAAAATGGCAGCGCTACTGGGAAACCCATAAGACCTTCCGGGCGCTTGAAGACCCAGCCATCCCCCGGGAGAAGCGGCGCTATGTGCTGGATATGTTCCCCTACCCCTCGGCGGAGGGTTTGCATCTGGGACATCCCGAAGGATATACCGCCACGGATATTTATTGCCGCTATCTGCGGATGCAGGGCTACAACGTGCTGCACCCCATGGGATTCGATGCCTTCGGCCTTCCTGCGGAAAACTATGCCATCAAGACCGGTACGCACCCGGCCCAGACCACTGCGGCGAACATCAAGAAGTTCCGCTCCCAGATAAAGGCCCTGGGTTTTTCCTATGACTGGGATCGGGAAGTGGACACCTCCAGCCCTGCATACTATCGGTGGACCCAGTGGATCTTCCTCAAGCTCTTTGAACAGGGCTTGGCCTATGAAGCGGAGAGCCCGATTAACTGGTGTCCTTCCTGTAAGACCGGGCTGGCCAATGAAGAAGTGAAAGAGGGCCTTTGCGAACGCTGCGGTACTAAGGTAAGCCGCAAGCGGATCCGCCAGTGGATACTCAAGATCACCGCCTATGCCCAGCGGCTCTTGGAAGACCTGGAGGATCTGGATTGGCCTGAGCCGGTGAAGCTCATGCAGCGCAACTGGATAGGCAGGAGTGAGGGAGCCAACGTGTTCTTTACTATCGAAGGCCACCGGGATACCTTGGAAATCTACACCACCCGGCCCGATACCCTGTTCGGCGTAACCTACATGGTAGTCTCCCCGGAACATCCTTTGGTGGATAGGATCACTACCAAGGAGCAGCAGGAGACGGTACAGGCCTACCGGGAGGAAGCGGCTAAGAAGAGCGACCTGGAACGGACCGATTTGGCCAAGGTCAAGACCGGGGTCTTTTCCGGGGCCTTTGCCATAAACCCGGTGAACGGGGCCCGGATCCCCATCTGGATAGCCGACTATGTGCTCATCTCCTACGGTACTGGGGCCATCATGGCGGTTCCTGCTCACGATGAACGGGACTGGGAATTTGCCAATACCTTTAAGCTGCCGATTATCCAGGTGGTTGCCGAAAAACCCCCGGTCGATGGGACCTATACCGAGGAACCCCGGGAATGTACCACTGCGGAGGGCTGGGCCGTCAATTCCGGTCAATTCAATGGGCTTCCCACTGCGGAGGCCATACCCCGTATTACCGCCTGGCTTGAGGAGCAGGGTATGGGGAAGAAGACGGTCAACTATAAGCTGCGGGACTGGATCTTCAGCAGGCAGCGCTACTGGGGGGAACCTATTCCGGTGGTCCACTGCGAGCGCTGCAAAGCAGCCCAGGGTTCCGGCATTGTGCCCCTCCCGGAATCCGCGCTTCCCTTACTCCTCCCCGAGGTCCAGTCCTATGCTCCCACCGGTACCGGTGAATCCCCTCTTGCCCTTATCAGGGACTGGGTCCAGACCACCTGCCCCCGGTGCGGGGGCCCGGCCACACGGGAGACCAACACCATGCCCCAATGGGCCGGGTCCTGCTGGTATTACCTGCGCTACCTGGACCCTCATAACCAGACCGCCTTTGCAGATCGGGACAAGATCGAGTACTGGGCCCCGGTGAACCTCTATGTGGGAGGTACCGAACACGCGGTCCTCCACCTTCTCTACAGCCGCTTTTGGCATAAGGTCCTCTACGATCTGGGATTAGTGAACACCAAAGAGCCCTTTCAGCGTCTCGTGAACCAGGGCATGATTTTAGGCACGGATAACCAGAAGATGTCCAAGAGCCGGGGGAACGTGGTAAACCCGGACGATATTATACGGAACTACGGTGCGGACGCCTTACGGGTTTACGAGATGTTCCTGGGGCCCTTAGAGGTGAGTAAGCCCTGGATCACCGCAGGTATGGTGGGGGTGTCCCGGTTTTTGGAGCGGCTCTGGGCCATAGGCGAAAAGCCCCTACGTGAGGCCCCGGCAAGGGACGCCTTACTCAGGCTTCTTCACAAGACCATCAAGAAGGTGAGCGAGGATACGGCGTCCCTGAATTTCAACACCGCCATCAGCGCCATGATGGTGTACTCCAGCGAGTTGGCGAAGCTGCCGGAGATACCCCGCAGTCTCTGGATGCCCTTAGTGCAGATGGTGAGCGCCTATGCGCCGCACCTGGGGGAGGAACTGTGGGAGAAGCTCGGAGCTACGGAATCGGTGTCTCAGTCCCCTTGGCCCAGCTACGACGAAGCTCTCGCCGTAGATACAATGCTTACCATCGTCGTGCAGGTGAATGGCAAGATCCGGGACAAGTTCACTGCGGCGGCAGGTACGCCCAAAGAGGAGCTTGAAAAGCAGGCTCAGGACCTGCCCGGGATCCGCAAATGGACTGAAGGGCGCCGCGTGGTCAAGGTTTTCACGGTCCTGGATAAGCTGGTGAACCTGGTCATTACATGACGTTATGCGAAATAAAAAACTGAAATATACGAAGATAATGTACCGCATTCGTGCGGTACGAAGAAAAACGTTAAGACAAGTCTCTTCGGCAGTATTAACAAAATATTAACCATAATATACTTTGCTGCATAGGATGGTAGTTTCAATATTTAATATTTTGGAACTACCTTTTTATAAAGATGAAATCTATAGGAGGCAAATAATAGACAAGCAAAAATTAACGGTAACCGTTCACGGGCCAGACAGCCAGATTTATGAAATTAGGAGATATATCCAGACCAAAATAAACAGATAAACAATTCTCGAGGTAAGTCATTACGGATATGTTTTGTATGCTGCAGGTTGTAAGAACAGTCAAGAAACGCTCATGCCACTCATTGCCTCGTATTCCACGACTGCCTTGCCTAACCGCCCGGTCAAGTACCGTTTGCCGTATCGCTAATTCAGCCGCGTTATTCGTCGGTTCGATGCCGCGCCATCCGTTCCTTCCATGCTTCCTCCTCAATCTCCCCCTTCCAATGTATCCTCTGAAACATCAGCCGTATCTGTTTTATTATCCGCTTCCAGTAACGTACTACAGCCTTGTCTTGCAATGTCTCAAATAATACCTCCCGTATCAAATGCGCCTAGCAAAATTGTCTCCCCGGCTCACCTTACGGTACGCCCCCCAAAAATCGCTCGTTATTATCCCCCCAACCCTGCCCAGTATCTCTTCCAGCACCTGCTCCCCGCAGGTCTCCCGTATGATACATACCGCGTATTTCTCCGCCCTAAACGCCCACCTCTTACGCCCCTTCTCCTTCCACCCGCTCTCGTCTCTATTCAGATGTCTCTCCTCAGACAACCGCTTTACTAACTCCCGGTGCGTTTCTTTCAGCGAACCGCACGCTTTCATTATTTGTTTCGTTAGAAAACCGCATCTCACCCGTACCCCTAATACTTCATGGAAAAAATCTTTCAACGTACTCAATGATATATGACAGCGTCCTTTCAAATACGCCGCAAACGCTATAAGGCTTATCGAAAACAAGCCGCTGCACCCTATTTTGTGCAATAGGGGGTGTGAACGGTTACAAGTTTTTTAATTTCTCTGGTTTCAAGGCAGGGGCAAATTATGGTTAAAAATTGTATTAGGCATAAAACATTATTTATTTTACTATTCTCCTACCAGTAGTTTAGCGATAGATTTATGGTAGGATAGTATGAGAACAGTGGTATAGCTAATAATCAACTTGAGTCTATTGATGATGGATATGCAAACTTTGATAAATGGATTGAGAATTCTGTGAATGAGAAAGCAAATGGTAAATATTGAATTATATACGAATTCCTAAATGCCCACGCTTGACTGGCTAACACGCGAACAAGACCTCAAAGCCGCCGCCAACGCCGAATACCGCTTATTGGTAGAGGAAGAAAAATTCAGCTTTTGTATAAATGAAAAAGTTCAAGGAAAACCTACAACACTTGGAAATAAAAGATTGTTATTTTTCAACCGAATGAATATGAAATAATTGAAAGTGAAGGATCGGAGGATGGATTAAAAGAGATTTTGGCTTCTGGAACTATCCTTGATGGAAACTCATCAGGACGTTTCTTTAGGGACTATTTGACAGGGCGATATGATATTGGAAGAACTGATACTAGGCGGGAGGATATAAGGCCGAGCTACTGTTCTGTCCTTTACATATTGACACAACAATATTTGTGAGGCGTACTTAGTACATAAAAGCAGAAACACACCCTAATATTACAGCGGAAGATATGGTCATTATGAAAAAATTAGTGGCTTCCGGTTAACTTCCCTCAAAGTTTGCTATCCGGTTGTTGGTGATAATAAACCGGGCGGATGGAAAAACATTGGAAAGCATATCCGATTTTCTTTCGGTCAGCCTCTCATCGGTTATCCGTTATGTAAAACGGTTTACTAG